>CAZUEB010000304.1:0-1550 GCA_964619115.1 uncultured Dehalococcoidales bacterium | reverse complement strand
AGGCGATGCTGATGAGTATTATCCAGACCGGCGTCCTGAATGGTATTGAACCGTTAGACACTTGCCTGGCTCTGTCAGTTAAGCCTTTAGCCTCATTTGCAGAGTTGCCAAAGATAAGGTCGCCATGAACGGAGAAGGCCGGGGCTAAGCCCCGGCCTTCTCAACAACCTCTTCAGATGTCGGCTCCTGCCAATGGGTCACCGAGGACCGTTTTTGGAAAAGCTTACCTGTTACAATTCCCGACTCGCTGTTGCCTGCTGAAGAACATATCTCAACGTTTGTCAGGGCAAGAAACCTCAACTCGGAGTTCAGCACATCTTGGTTACAAAGGGATAGAGCTTATGCCCAGCCTGTCCGCCCAGCCCCTGAGTCTCGCCTTCCTCAGTCTCCCTTACAAAAAGGATATTAGCCTTGTTGATGTGAGCAGACGGCGCTTTCTCCTCTCTTCCATCTGGAAAGCACATCTTTATTTCGCTCAAAGGCAAGAACCCCTCTCTGCTGTCTCCCCATATAGGCACTCCGTTGAGGACATCCAGCAGACGTCGCTGCTGAGGGCAATAAAGCTGTCCGGTGCAGACATGAGTGGCTGTATATATCTGCACCTTTGCCCATTTTCCACGAGTAGCATCCCCTGAAGCCATACGTTTTTCCTCGATATTCTATTTCTGACCGCCTCTAATAAGCTCTCCTCCTAAGCACAAAGAAAATGACCAATCCCACCACTATCACCGCAGCGATAATTCCGCCAATAAGAGGCCAGTTGATGGGTTTTGGCACTTCCTCTGTTGGTGGCCCTGGCGGGGCTACTGCCTCAACAACAGTAAAGCTACCACTTAATCCATCCACGACCACGCTGTAGGTGCCAGCATCCTCCCTAGTTACACAAAAACTAACACTCTGACTGCCACCAGCGGCAACGGTTACGCTCTTCTCCGCTTCCTTCACGCCATTTATCATCAAGACTACGGTGTAGCTACCTTCCGTACCACCGGTGTTAGCTACAGATACGGTGATGGTTACCGCCTCTTTGGGCTGAACCTCAGCCGGCTGAATGGAAAGGTTTGACACGGAGAAGGCAGCTGGTGCCGGCGGTGGTGGAGGTGGTGGAGCAGCAATAATGGCAAAGGTGGTGAAGTGGCTGACAGAGGCAGTGATAGTGTTGTTTTCAGTATCAACCACGCAGTCTAGTTCTACCCATTCCCCAGTATCCTCATCATAGTAGGCTAGAACTAGATCCTCTTCGGCTACGCCCTCGGGAATGTCAGCCGGGTCGTAGGTATAGGTAAATGTTATCGGCGGGTCAAATGTAGCTCCATCCGGACCGAAGTCATAGGCAAGCCCGATGATATAGCCATCCTCAGGCGGTTCAGGCGGGCTTGGGTCAATGTCTGCCGTCAGGCTCTCCAGCGGGTTGCCATCTTTATCCAGGGCAAAAGTGCCAGCGGGAATAGTGATGGTTAGTTTTCCGTCCTCCGAGGTCGCTTCTATTGTCTCAAGTATTTCACCCTCGTCGCTAATACGAAAGCTTGCCTCTATGCCGAAGAGGTTGG
>CAZUEB010000303.1:0-1554 GCA_964619115.1 uncultured Dehalococcoidales bacterium | reverse complement strand
TTGAAATTAGAAATTATTTGAGATTTGGAGCTTGGGATTTGGTATTTCTTCTACCAGCTTGGTTGTAGAAGGTCACCTTCTGGCTAGTATGCGTTTTATCTCTGTCTTCAATTGCTTGGCTTCAAACGGCTTCATCAGGTAAGGTGTTTTTGTCTTGTCTAGAAAATCCAGAGTACTTTTCCCCATGATATCGCCGGTTATGAAGACTATCCGCTTTACAATTGACGGAGCTATCTTTTGGAATCGCTTGTACAGTTCGATGCCGCTCATGCCCGGCATCTTTATATCAAGCAATATGAGGCGGTATCTCTTCTCTTCGACCATCTTTAAAGCATCAGCAGCATTGTCCGTAGTCTCCACGGTATGTCCTTCTTCGGTCAGTACCTGGCTTACTAGCTGCCGTATCACCGGCTCATCGTCTACCACCAGTATCCTGGCTTTAGCTATCTTTTTGGGCTCCTCTATTATTACAGGCTCGGACATCTCCATCTGCCTGTCTTCAGTGGCTACGGGTAGTTCCACGATAAAGGTGGCTCCTTTACCCGGCTCGCTCTCGACCCGTATTTTGCCTTTGTGTTCGGTTACTATGCCGTGGCAGACGCTCAAGCCCAGCCCTGTCCCTTGACCTACCTCTCGGGTGGTAAAGAAGGGGTCGAATATACTCTCCAGGTTCTCCTTAGCTACACCCGGGCCGTTGTCTTTGAAAGATATGCGTATGGTGTTATCCGCATGCTCTGTCTTAATTGTCAGCTTGCCTTTGCCACGGGACAATTTCATCGCTGTCTGGGCATTCATAATTAAGTTGAGAAACACCTGCTGTAGCTGACCCGGGTCGGCGATGGTCATGGGTAAGTCACGCCCAAGCTGCAGGCTAACCTTTATGTTGTTGGCTGCCAGCGCATAGACTTGCAGGTCGAGCGTGTTATTTATAAGTTCGTTGATGTTGACGTATCTCTGCTCTGGCCTGGTCTGACGGGCGAAGGCAAGCAGTTTTTTGACGATGCCGGCTACCCGCTGAGCGCCTTCGTTGATAATTTCCACATCGCGCATCATGTCTTTGGGGATGTCTTTTCTGGCTAATAGCAGGTGGGCATAGCCGATAACCCCGGTAAGCGGATTGTTTATCTCATGGGCGACGCCGGAAGCCAGCTCGCCGACGGAAGCCAGGCGGCTGGCAAGCTGAGCCCTCTGCTCCAGTTGTTTCTTTTCCTCCTCCTCACGTTTGCGGTTGGTGATATCGTGGGTGATGCCGCGGAATCCGGTAATTTCACCCCTCTCGTTCCTTGCAGGAGAAACCGAGTCCTCGGTAAATACCCGCGTTCCATCCTTTCTAATCTGCGGCGGAGCAAACCACTTAAGCGGCTTACCCGTCCGGTACACTTTATTATAGAAATCACGTATTTTCTGTGCATCTTCAGGCTCTGTGTGAGCCTGGAAGTTCATCCCCATCATCTCTTCTCTGGAATAGCCTAACTTTTTGCATATAACGTCATTGAAAAAAGTATAATTTCCGTTCAGGTCGGTTTCATAATAGCCCTCTTCCATCTCTTCCAT
>CAZUEB010000302.1:0-1602 GCA_964619115.1 uncultured Dehalococcoidales bacterium | reverse complement strand
CGGGGACGTGATTGACCCCAAAACGGGGAATATATTGGCTGGTCCTCGGAATGAAAAGAACAATGGTTTCCTCAGCACCATCGAACTGCTAACCGGGGGAGTTAATAGTGATATAAAAAACCTGCTACCCACCAACACTACGCTGGGCGTGGTGGCAACCAACGCTTGTCTGAACAAAGAGCAGATAAATAAACTGGCACAAATGGCACAGGACGGCCTGGCTAGAGCCATTAACCCGAGCCATACTATGTTTGACGGCGATACTGTATTCGCTTTGTCTCTGGGTGACAAGGTAGGCGACCTCACCACACTGGGAACGGCAGCCGCCGAGATGGTAGCCGATGCCATAGTCAGGGCAGTTAAGCAGGCGGAAACGCTAGCCGGTATACCGGCACTAAAGGACATGAGATGAAGAGAAAGGATACTCCGACTGTAGGCTTCATAGGTGCCGGGACGACAGGTACGGCGCTGGCTGTAAGGCTGGCGCAGCAGGGATACCTGGTAATCGCTGTATCCAGCCGGAGCCTGACATCAGCAGAAAAGCTGGCTGCAAGGATAAACGGCTGCCAGGTTTACAAAACAGCTCAGGAAGTAGCCGATGTCGCTCAGCTTATTTTTATTACCACCCCGGACGACACCATTTCGAGGGTAGCTGCTGAGGTTCAGTGGCACAAAGGACAAAGTGCGGTTCACTGCAGTGGCGCCCACTCCATTGACATTCTGGAACCTGCGAAACGTCAAGGCGCCAGCACAGGTTGTTTCCATCCCCTCCAGACTTTCGCCAGCGTTGACCAGGCAATAGACAATATACCCGGTTCCACCTTCGCTATTGAAGCCGAAGAACCGTTATCGTCCATACTCAAGGAGATGGCTACCGCTTTAGAAGGAGAATGGGTAATACTTAAAGCCGGTGATAAAGTTCTATACCATGCCGCAGCCGTCTTCGCCTGCAACTATCTGGTGACGCTGGTCAAGCTAGCCACAGACTTATGGCAGACCTTTGATGTGCCGCCGGCACAGGCAACCAGAGCTCTAATGCCCCTGCTACAGGGCACGTTAAGCAATATCGAAAACGTCGGTTTACCAAACTGCCTCACCGGCCCCATCGCCAGAGGTGACCTGGGCACCATAAGCAGACATCTGGAATCATTACAAAAGCAAGCGCCATCACTGCTTGGCATCTACAAAGAGTTGGGACAGCGAACCATACCGATTGCACTGGCAAAAGGCAAAATAAACTCGCAAAGAGCAGAAGAGTTAAACGCCTTAATGAGATAAAACAATAACGAGGAGACGAGAATGAGAACAATGCTCAAAAGCAAAATACACCGGGCTCGGGTGACCCAATGCAACGTCGGCTACGAGGGCAGCATAACCATCGACAAGGATTTGATGGAGGCAGCCGACATGCTCACCTACGAAAAAGTTGATGTATTGAACATCAATAACAGCGCCAGATTTCATACCTACGTGATTGAAGGGGAGAGAGGCTCGGGAGAAATCTGCCTCAACGGTGCTGCCGCCAGGCTCGTGGCTAAGGGTGATATCGTGATTATCCTGTCTTACCATGTGGTTACTGAGGATGAAGCTGTTACGGCTACT
>CAZUEB010000301.1:0-1705 GCA_964619115.1 uncultured Dehalococcoidales bacterium | reverse complement strand
CGTTCGAATCGCACCGGGGATAGTCAGTTTTTTACAAATCAGATTGCGCGGAAAATAGCAATGAAATGTTGCTCGCCGAAGAATTGCTGCACCGAGCGAGCAGATCATACACATCTCTGAGGCGGCTTCGTTGTGACTTGCCTGCCTTTGACCGCAAGACGTGGCAGCAGGCACTTAACTCCTGCGCTGAGCCTATTCGATTATACCTAGAGCAGTCTCTGTCGACAGAATGGATCAGGTATACTTGGGCGCAAGGGTGCATACCGGCCAATTCGCCCGCATAAATGGCGGGTATCCATCCCGCTTTTTCAATGGCGGATTATGTTTTCTAAGGACGCTTCTCCAGTCTGATGGCTCTTTCCTTAGGAACTACCTGTCCTGTAGATTCATCAATAAACTGCCCTGTCTTCTTGTCCAACTTGAATCCCTTTCTGATCATATACCTGTCCTGTACGGGCTTTCTTGTACACCTGACTTCTCCGGTCCGGCTGTCGAAATAGTACTCTGTTACATACTGGATCTCTCCCTCTTTCGGTTCACTTCGAAGCAAGTTACCCTTCAAACTGTAGAAATTGCCTTCGGTGGCAACGTAGATTTCTAATGCTTCCTCCTTCGATACCATTTGTCCGGTGGCTTCACTTATGAATTGGCCGGTTTTCCCATCCAATTTGAATCCTGCTTTGATCACGTATCTATCACCCGCTGGCTTGGGCCAAGACCTGACTTCACCCGTTGTATCATCTAGATAATAACTTGGCTCATATTGTGTCGTCGGCACCTCTATACTCGGCATCGCATAGACCACATTGCCCTGCAGGTCGTAGAATTTGCCTTCGCTGGGAACGTACATTTCCAGTCTCTTGGTTTCTTTATTGAAAAATAGAGCCGCCCCTGCCTGCTTCTCTGGAGCCACCTCGCTTTTAACTCTCGCTATGATATCCTGTCTGGCTTGTCTGTCGTACAGGACATAAGGAGGGTCGTACCCGCCGCATGAAGTCAGCTTTCCACCAACAACGAAGTAGGAACCGATAAGCCCAAAGCCACTAATACCCATGCTCCCGTAACAAGCTAGCTGATCGGTTGCCCGCACATAGGGTGCGTCCAAATAGTACCCGTAAACGAAGTCAGCCTCGACATCGTCAAAGTACCCATAGGGGTAACTGTAGTAGCCCACATAAGCTGCATCAACATCATCGCCGACATCCAGATCGCCAGCAACATTCAAGTCGCCTTCTCTTACTGTAACGTCTCCTCCAAGAACCATCCCCAGAGTGACCACAATCACAAAGAAAATACCAAGCCCGAGCTTGCTTCTCATTCCCGCTTTCATTTTTAATTCCTTTCTCTAAACAGAACACCTCAAGCTACTGCGAATACGTCAGGTAGTCCACCCAGCCGCAGTCACTGCCAGAATTTACACTATGGTCCTTCTTATATTTCCATTGCAACGTGTGTGTACCTGAACCACTAATGATGTACATCTTCTGCTGCCACTCCCATAGTTCGCCACTGACGCGGTCCTGCAAAGACTCGTCAATGCAAAACTCCAGATAGTCATAAACGCTTTCAGATGATACTTTCCAGTAAAACCACACTGTTCCTGGCCCATCCACTGTTGTCTGCATCCATGACTGCTGGTTGTGTGTTATAGCCCCGCTTTGTGCGGCATCTCCGCCATAGTAGTATGTTACACTCTGGCTAAACC
>CAZUEB010000300.1:0-1712 GCA_964619115.1 uncultured Dehalococcoidales bacterium | reverse complement strand
GTAGAGTGGAAATAGAGTTTGCATCGACGCCAGGGGGTCAACCAGCCTGGTGTTCTGAAACACAGGATAAGCCAGCTTTAGCGAGACCAGGTGTATAACTACGGCAGTAGCAGCCAGCAGCAAAACTACAGTTGCCTTACGTTGTGGACTCATGCTGTGATTCATTTTTCTTGCCTAATATGTCCCCATACAAAGCCCAGCCCGACTGCCACAACGGAGCAAAGCAGAACTGAAAGCTGTTTTATCTCTGCTGCCCGGCAGGGACCCGTGAGGACTCTTTTTATCCTCTGCGGAATATACTTGCAGAGTAAATCCCTGAGATGAGACTTTTCAGTGCTTATGGAACCCGGTGAAGCTCCCCACTTCTTCAGCAACACCTTGGAATATCCCTGATAGAGGGACCTTTTAAGCAGCAAGCTCAGCCTCGCTTTTGAAACCGGGATTTTGTGGTGGACTATGGCCTCGGGATTGTATATCACTCCCACGCCGAACTTGCTTGTCATTCTCAGACTGAATTCTGCCTCACCAGCTTGTATATAGGAGGTGCCTTTTTTGGAGAAGCCCAAATTCTCGTTGAACAGTCCTACTTGTTCAAAAACTTCCCTCTTGAAGCTCATGTTTGGTCCGAAGGCATTGCGAACCTCGGTCAGTTTATCTTCAGCAAACCCTTTGTGGGTTACGCCAACCAGCCAGTAAAGTTCCTCGGGAAAGTAATCCGGTCTCATGGGGAGCCATACCGGTAATATCTTTCCGCCGACTGCTGTGGCATCGAACTCTTTATAAGTACTGACTAGGGTCTCCACCCATTTCTCATCAGCTACAGCATCATCATCCAGAAAAGCCAGAATATCTCCCTTTGCTTGCCTGATGCCAACATTCCTCGCGGCATAGGCACCTAAGCTCACCTCGTTGAAAATGAGCTTGACCTTCTTCTGTAAGCCGTAGAGTTTTACCATCTTGTCGTACAATCTTTTGTTGGTGTGAATTACCACGACTACCTCTATTTTAGCATAGCTCTGGGTTAATAGGCTGTTAATTGCGTCTGTGAGGTTTTGATAGCTCTCTAGACTAAAGCTGGGTATTATTATAGAGACTAACATGTCGCAGTATCGCCATGTGAAGACTGAATTTTCTGATATACACAAATATACCCCATCGGCATCAAGTTGAGAAGCCCCATCTTCTTCACCAGCTTATATATTTTATGGAACTGCGGGGGGATTAGACTTGGCGGATAGTTCACCTCCTGCATACCGAGCAGGATGGCGGATGGTTTCACCCACTGCTCAAGTTCTTTCGTTGTTGGAATGTTGACATGATTTGACCACCAGCCATATCCGAGCCTGCTGAGCACTTTTTGTCGCACACGCCGAGGCAAGAATACCGGATTGGGTAGACCGGTGTGCAAGTCAAGGCAGAAAAATCTGTTCGGAAACTGGACGATAAGCTCTCCATTTGGCTTCAATACCCTAAGGGCCTCACGAATCGCGCGGTGACGGTTCGGTACATGCTCAATTAGGGAGAACATCGAAACTGCATCAAAGCTATTGTCTATAAACGGTAACGCGCAGGCATCGCCAACAATATAGTGGAGAACCGACTCCTGCTGTTTATATGTGGCTTTCTTCGGGGGCTTCAAATCAATGAGGCATGTTTCATAAAACCCATTTCCAAATATAACAGAAGCCATGGCATCCCCAGCGCCTATATCT
>CAZUEB010000299.1:0-1716 GCA_964619115.1 uncultured Dehalococcoidales bacterium | reverse complement strand
CTTTAATACTAGATTATACTTATTATCGAGAATAGTTACCAATATTTATATCTTGCCCTCTATAACCTCTCTCATGAGCTTGCAGGTTTCAGGTTGCCTCAATACCATAATATTGGCTCCAGCCAAAAGGAGACTGATGGCAGTAATGCCCTCCCACAACAGCCCTTGCTTTTCACTTTCCTTCGCCTGCTTAGTTTTGGCGCATTCGCTACCCAGATCAGCTATGATGGGCATCTGCATGGTGTTATCTCCGAAGATAACTCCGATGTGCTTTGTCCTCTCCATTATGGTAAAGCTGTATTCCATGCCATACCCTAAGGCAGAGCTTAATGGGTCGATGACTATCCGCTCACGGGGGAAGGTCTTCAGCAACTTTACATTTAATTCCTTCTCCAGATTTATATCAAGCGGGGTCTGAGCTATTATGCAATGTCCGTGGTCTAAAGCCGCCTTGCTTATAGGCTCATAGTTCTCCTTGACCACCGGACCCAGAAGGAGATTATCACCGGCGCAGGCTTCCGCCACCTTTGTCAGAACCTCGATATCCTTTGTTTCATCACCGGAGCCACAGACGATAAGCGGCGCGTTTATTGCCGACGCCACCTGCTTTACCAACTCAGCAGCCTTGTCCGCCGGCGCATTCGCTCCAGCCGGGTCAGTGCTTACCAGACGCAGGCAGACGAGGTCAGCGCCAAGGTCCAGGCATTTCTTCGCCCATGCCACCGGGTCGGAAAGTACATCCTTGTAAGGTCGACTTTCCCATTCGGCCCAGTTCGCCGGCGCAGCATCAAGGACTTCTAAAGCCAGACGAGGCCGATTTTCTATCTTGCCCTCAAAAAAATGAAAAGGGAGAACGCTCTCCCCACCAATTTTTAAAGCTTTTTCTCCCTTGCCAATCACCACCTCGGCCACTTTTCCTGAATAGGTCTCCAAAGGTGCTTTGTAATCCATCGTTCACTCCTTTTAAAGAATTCTAGCTCTCGAGCCAGGCATGAGAGTAAAGCGT
This sequence comes from uncultured Dehalococcoidales bacterium, assembly GCA_964619115.1. Taxonomy (GTDB): domain Bacteria; phylum Chloroflexota; class Dehalococcoidia; order GIF9; family UBA5629; genus 9FT-COMBO-48-23. Next base: position 710 of record CAZUEB010000299.1, on the reverse strand, counting down.
CTCTCCCATAAGCACTTTCGTAGTTTTGACGTAATCCCGCTCCTTTTGCGACAGTGAAGCCAGGTCTATAACCTCACCGTCCATAGTCTTGTAGATAAGGTCAACGATTTTGGGGAGCTCGCCTTTATTCAGTTTGACCAGCTCCTCGTCCAGTACATCCGCAATCGCTGAGTACAGTCCCCTTCTTCCGAGCATTGTCATGTATGTGCGATTAAGCATACCTCTGAGTTCGTCTGGTGTGCCGTTAGAAACGTTTGACAGCCCCACCGTCGACTTGACCCCAGGAACCAGGTCTGCCAGTATACCAACAAATTCCAGCGCCTCTCTGACCTGGTTCTGGTCGGCGCTCACCGGCAGGATTATAGGGTCAACCCAGATATCTTCATTTGGAATACCTAGTTCATTGGCTAAGGCGATTGTACTCATAATGCTCTCTATCCGCGAATCTACGTCAGGTGGGCATCCTCTGTCAGTAAGCACCGAGATTACGACATCGGTATTATATTTCTTAGCCAGAGGCAGCATCAGCTCCTTGCTGTCTGTCCTTCCCGATGCTGAATTGAGCAGAGGTCTTTTCTTGCAGGCTTTAAGGCCGGCTTCCATGGCTACAGGATTCAAAGTGTCCACAGATATGGGTAAATCGGTGACTCCTTGGATCGTATTGACCAGCCACTGGGTTACCTCTTCCGGGTCTCTCTTAGCCGGACCGA
>CAZUEB010000298.1:0-1727 GCA_964619115.1 uncultured Dehalococcoidales bacterium | reverse complement strand
GAGCGCTAGTAAAAGCTTTTAAGGCACTTTCCGACGAGACCAGGCTGAGGATTCTCAACCTGCTACTGGAGCGTGAATGCTGCGTCTGCGAGGTTATGCAAGCTCTCGACATTTCCCAGCCCCGCGCCTCCCGAAATTTGAGTGCCCTCTACGATGCCGGGCTACTGAAGCTCAGAAGGGAAGGACTCTGGGCAGTATACTCGATAGACAAGGAAAGTATGGGAGAATACTACGCAGATTTGATTGAAGCCGTCAGAAAAGGACTGGACGGGAACGAAACAGCCTCACTGGACAGGCAACGGCTGAGGAGTGCCAAAAGGGTAGGGCCAGGTTGCATTTCTGGAACGGTATGCTGAGCTCTCTTTTTTTCTCATATTAGATACGTGTATGTGCATTTAGTAATATAATCCGACACCCGCTAAGAAAAAAAGGGACTGAGCGCCAGGAGCTATATATAAATTGTTTTCCAATTTACTAAAGGAGAAAACGCCATGATTATTGACGTCCTGATGGCAGGACTTTACGCACTGAAGGACTATATTGCTCTGCATGTGCTTACATGCCTCATCCCGGCTTTCCTTCTAGCCGGTGGGATAGTAACCTTTGTCTCGCGAGAGACTATTATCGGCTATCTTGGCGCTGCCGCCAGAAAGATGTCCTCGTTCGGTATTGCCGCCGGTGGCAGCTTTTTTGTGTCAGTCTGTTCCTGCACGGTAATCCCTGTAGCCAGCGGTATCTACTACGGAGGCGCTGGCATCGGTGCTGCCTTCATATTGCTCTGGGTTGCTCCGGCAGCGAATATCCTGGCTCTGGTATATACCGGGCAGATACTGGGCGCACAGATGGTTATAGCCAGGCTGGTAAGCGCCCTTCTCACGTCTTTCGCTGTAGGTTTTGTCATGGCTTATGCCTTTTACAGGGAAGAGAAAAATCGAGTCTCCGTCATTCAAATCAGCGGTGGGCGATTGATGACCAGGAAGGCGATAGTCCTGCTACTGTTGCTGGTAGCCTGGTTGCTGGCGCCTAATTACATAGTGTCAAAGGGACCATACTGGCAAAAGGTTATTGTCTGGGCAATAGGGCTGATAGTGGTGGCAATTTATGTCTGGCGAACCATTGATGCCGATAAAATCAAAGCCTGGCTCAAGGAGACATGGTGGTTTGTGCGCATGATCTTCCCTCTGCTGCTGGCTGGAGTCTTTATTGTGGGCATCATCGGCGCTCTGCTGCCGCAGGAATGGGTTGAGACGTGGCTAGGCGGGTCTGGCTTGCGTCAGTCGTTTCTAGCCACCATGATTGGAGCTGTTACTTACTTCGCTACCATGACCGAGGCTCCGTTCGTCGATACCCTGATGAAATTAGGCATGGGCAAAGGTCCAGCGCTGGCATTGTTACTCACCGGTCCGGGAATCAGTCTGCCCAGTTGGCTGGCAATTGCCAAGGTGTTCGGTGTGAAAAAAGCTCTGACATACATACCGACGATTATAGTTCTAGGTACACTGGTGGGGTGGGTAGCTGGGTTCATATTGAAGTGATGCGTCCAAACGTTTGATTAAATGAAGAACTCCAAAAACTTGTCACGAAAGCGACCGCAGAAACACAGGAGGTTAAAAAAATGAACATAAAAACTCTGGGCACCGGATGTGCCAAGTGCCAGCAGCTGGAAAAGACCGTTAAAGAGGTGGTGAAGGAACTTGGCATTGAGGCCACCGTAGAAGAGGTCAAAG
>CAZUEB010000297.1:0-1746 GCA_964619115.1 uncultured Dehalococcoidales bacterium | reverse complement strand
GGATTATCTGGGTCGTTCATTTCAGCTCACAGCCAACTCGATTATTTTGTAAGATGCCCCTCTTTAATTCAATAAAAGAGTGATTCTTTGACCCCAGCCTCTCCACGAGTGGATTGACAGCTCGCTCAGGCTTAACAGAATCCCCACAAGTAAAAATGTCTATAGCAGCATAACCGTGTTCGGGCCAAGTATGTATGCACATATGAGATTCAGAGATAACCAACACGCCGCTTATCCCGTGAGGGCTAAATTCATGGAAACACTCATTAACTACGGTAGCTCCAATTTGGTCAGCGGCGTCATGAAGACAACGTTTAAGAAAATCTAAGTCATTAAGCACCTCCAAGTTGCAATCTTTCAGTTCGATTAGTAAGTGTCTTCCGAGAGCATTCAAATCACCGTCCCTCCTTTAGATTTTTAATTCTTAATAAAGCTATCACCCCCAATCTGGTGGAGAATCAAATACAACAAGCTGTAATTGTATATTTTGCAAAAATGATTTTCAAGACCCCGCCACCCTATTGACAAAAACGTTTTGACCCTGTAAAATCGTTTGATAAAGGGTGGTCGAACCTTTAAAAAGTAAAACTCAAGATGGAGGTGACAACTTGAAGATCTTCGGTATTTTGTTTGCTTTAGTGTTGGCTGTGTCCCTTGTGATGCCAGCCGCCGCGTTTGCGCAGGACACTTATGATGGCTTGGACAACTGTGCATGGGATACTGTAAAGTGGCAGGACAATGTGAACTCTTGGCATCTCTACCTGCAGCATTGGGGGAGAACCCCAATCCAGGCTATGTCACGGCTGGCAGGTCTATGCGGTCCTGATACGCTTTGCGCTCAGGTAGGTACAAACTGCCAGAACCCAACGAAGTCCAGGCTTTATGGGGACCCGAATGCTTGTCTTGGCGGTTGTCCAGCTTGCCGAACTGAGGAACAAGGAGCCCTTGCCACATGCTCAGACCCAACAGCATGTGAAGCTTCCTTGACCAGTGAGGCATGTCCGGCAACAGGTCAAGAGACGTATGAATGCCCAACCACACCGACATATGAACAAGCGACCTGCTGCTGCTGCTGGGGAGTCAGCCTCGCCTTCGCCAACAAGAGCTGGTCTGCTGCTACCATCGGTGACCATCCAAGAATCGGCGACAAACACCTCAACCACAAAGGTGTCAGCGATTGCTATGGTGGCAACCAAGGTGGTGATTGGGGACTCAGCGGATGCCCGCATACAGAATGTTGCTCCCTAACCTGGTGTCTGCAGGATAATTGTCTCGCCAGTGGGAATTGCGCACCATCAAACGCTACTCCTTCGGTACTACCGTAAAACTATATAACATAAACGTCTTTCTGAGAAAAAGATATAGAGACCGGGAAACCCTGGCTGAGGGTTAGTGCTTTCCTCAGCTGGGGTTTTTGTTCCCCTTATGTGCCGTGTTATGGTGCGACTTTTTTGTAAATGGCTCAGGCTAACTTCCCAGCTTATGGCCGTACGGTCTCTCTGCTTATCATCAAACCTTACCTAGAAGCTACATCGCTAATTATTAATTACCTTCATAAACAAGAGAGTTATCTGGTGTCTGAAAAGACTGAGCTTACCACAATCTACATCGCCAATGGACAAATAGAGGCAGAAATCGTAAAAGGACGACTCGAAAGCGAGGGGGTCCCAGCTATACTTCGTTACGAGTCCGCTGGGCTTATCTATGGCCTTACCATTGACGGACTGGGGCAGGTAGAAGTACAGG
>CAZUEB010000296.1:0-1776 GCA_964619115.1 uncultured Dehalococcoidales bacterium | reverse complement strand
GGCATTATAGAGGCTAATGTTACAGATATTATGGCTGCATAAGAAATTGTGCAGCACGTGTGCCGGGTGCTCGTTGTGCCTCTAGTAAGTGCTCAATCTGGCATGCCGGCGGTGTGCCGTAGAATCAAAAACTGGCGGGGTGATATTAGGTGTCTGCCCCGCCTTTTTAATATGAATACATCTATATCCCCATTATACCCCCATATATCTTGGCTTTTTGCCTGAAAAGTAATAGAATCAGCATGTCCTTTGATTCATGGCTCAAAATAGCCAGCTTAAAGACGACCCACAAGGAGGAGAGAAATGCTAGAAGTATTTTTGACTGAAGAGCAAAAGAGGTTCAAACTCGAGGTGCAGGACTTCGTCAAGAGCATCCCGCGACAGCTAATACTCGATATGGATGCCGATAAGGTCGAGTTCCCCTACGAGTTCGTCAGGGAAGCTGGCAAGAGAAATCTTCTGGGCATAAGATTTCCAAAAAAGTACGGCGGCAGGGACCTCAAATGGGTGGATGAAATCCTGTACATAGGAGAGATTAATAAGCTGGGCATACCATTCGCCTGCCTCTGTTCAGTCACCTCCATCGTTGGCGAGGGCATAAATGTGTTCGGCACCGAGGCACAGAAGCAGAAATATCTCAAACCGCTTATAGCCGGCACACAGTGGGCTGGAGAGGCGCTCACCGAGCCCAGGGGTGGTTCCGACTTCTTCGGCGCCACCACCGTGGCTAGAAAGAAAGGCAACACGTATTATCTCACCGGGCAGAAGCGATTTGTCGTCGGTTCCGAAGGCGCCGATTTCTTCCTGGTGTTCGCCGTAACCAATCCCGGAGCTGGCCGAGATTCAATAAGCGCTTTTATCGTGGAAAGAGACATGGGCGTGGAAGTAAGGCATGTTTACGGCTTGATGGGCAGCCGGGGGGCGGGCACAGGAAGGCTGGTCTTCCGCGATGTACCGGTACCGGAGGAAAACCTGGTCGGCAAAGAGAACGAGGGAGCTAAGATATTCTACAAGCTGATGGTGCCGGAAAGGATTCTTTCCGGCGGTGCCGGCGGTCCCAGAGCTATTCTGGAAGTAGCCGCCAGGTACGCCAACAAGAGAAAGGCTTTCGGCCAGACCATAAGGAACTTCGAGGGAGTCAGCTTCAAGATAGCAGACTGCGTAACCAAGCTCGATGCCGTCAGCGCCCTATCCTATGCCGTAGCCAAAACGATAGATGAAGGCATAGGTACACCCGGTTATCAAAGGAGGCTGGTGTCCGAGGTCAAGAAATTTGCCACGCAAACAAACTGGGAGGTTGTAAACGATGCCATGCAGATTCTCGGCGGAATCGGATACACCAACGTCTACCCCGTGGAGCGAGCGCTCAGAGAAGCCAGGCTGGCAATGATATGGACCGGCAGCAGCGAAATTATGAATTTAATCATCCAGCACGAATATTACAAGGAAATACTGGCTAAAGGGGTCGAGGGCAGAGACATCGAGGCTGATGTCGCCCTTACCGAAGAACAGCTTGCAGAAGAGAGGATTTACGAGCCGGAGCCTATACCCACCACACCCTAATGCCCGGCAAATTCCAAATAACAAGCTCTAAATACTAAATAATATCAAAATTCCAATTCCCAAAATTCAAAACAGCAAATGTAGGAACAGGCCTTTAGACCTGTCCGCCGGTGGACAGACCTGAAGATCTGTACCCACGTTACTAAACTTTCACCCGTATCCTGAACCCTTCATCTGTCATCCTGAACCCTTCATCTGTCATCCTGAACCCTT
>CAZUEB010000295.1:0-1790 GCA_964619115.1 uncultured Dehalococcoidales bacterium | reverse complement strand
TGGTGGTGCTGGTAAAAACAGCCTGTTGAAAGTCCGTCCTATGACAACTGATATTTTGCCGCCATTTAGAAGCACATTAAACACCAAAAGGAGGTAGCGAATGGAGCACTACAAACTGTTTATTGATGGTGATTTTGTCGATGCCGCAGATGGAAAGACCTTCGAGACAATTGACCCCGGCACTGAGACTCCTATAGCCACAGTAGCGCAGGCAGGAAAGGCCGATGCAGAAAGGGCTGTAACGGCGGCGCGTAAGGCTTTCGACAGTGGAATCTGGAGCGGTCTTACTCCGACCGCGCGGCTGGCAAAAATTCAGGACTTTGCGGATCAGATAGCGCAGAATGGTCTGCGCCTGGCTGCAACCGAGTGCATGGACTCAGGCCAGATAATAGGACTGGCCAAGTTCGCACCCTTACTCGGCATCGGATTATTGCGCAATCTAAGTCTAACAGCTGCCACAAAGTTCCCCTGGGAGGAAGAGATTCCAGTCTCAGGGAATGTCTTCGCACCAGGCCGTGAATTTATCCGCAGGGAGCCTATTGGAGTATGCGTGGGAATCATTCCCTGGAACTTCCCCATGACCATGGCCTTCTGGAAACTCGCCCCGGCCCTCATAATGGGGAACACTATCGTTTTGAAACCCGCTTCGGTGACTCCATTGAGCGCACTTATCATAGCTGAAGCCGCCAAAGCGGCGGGCATCCCCAACGGGGTAGTAAATGTCATAGTCGGACCAGGAGGGGAGTTAGGAAAAATTCTTTGTACCCACCCTGATGTGGACAAGATAGCCTTCACCGGCAGCACGGAAGTCGGACGTGACATCATGCGAATGGCATCCGATACGGTGAAAAAGGTGACGCTCGAGCTTGGCGGCAAGTCGGCCAATATTATACTTGACGATGCTGATATGGACCTGGCTGTGGAGGGTGCTATATTCGGCACCTTCTTCCACCAAGGGCAAATATGCGAATCAGGCACACGCGTACTAGTCTCATCAAAGATATATGATGAGTTTGTCGACAGGATGAAAAAACGGGCCGAAGCTATCCGCATCGGATACCAGATGGATCCGACCTCTCATATGGGGCCTCTCGTCAGCAAACAGCAACTGGCCACAGTGGAACGTTACGTCAAAATCGGCAAGGAAGAAGGTGCGGAACTGGTAACAGGCGGAAAGCGCGTCGAGGTTACAGGAATCAATGGCGGATATTATTATGCTCCCACCATCTTCGCCAATGTGAATAACAAAATGCGTATAGCTCAGGAGGAGATATTCGGCCCGGTTGTCTGCGTCATTAAATTCGACAGCGATGAAGAAGCAGTTGCCATTGCCAACGACTCCATTTATGGACTGGGAGGCGGCGTATTTTCGACCAACACTGCCAGAGCCGAGCGCATAGCCCGTGGAGTTCGCACCGGAACGATGTGGATAAACAATTACCACGTCTTTGCCGATTTCTGCCCCTTTGGTGGATATAAGCAGTCCGGTGTAGGTCGTGAGCTGGGAATTACAGGTTTACATGAATATACCCAGGTCAAGAGAATACACGTTTCTGCCCTGGCCGACCATAAGACGAATATCTCCTTCCAGCTTATGTCGGACTATAAGAAGATGGATGGTTTTTCATATAATTGCCCGACTACTGTAATCGCCGGTCACGGAGCCTTAAGCTCAATATACAAAGCGGTCGCAGACCTCGGCTGCCGCAGGGCTCTGATTCTTACCGACGCAGGGGTCAACAAAGCAGGGCTCGCCGGACTGGTTAAAGACGCCCTTTCGGATTTCTGTG
>CAZUEB010000294.1:0-1820 GCA_964619115.1 uncultured Dehalococcoidales bacterium | reverse complement strand
CTGCTATATAGCTATATAGTCGCTCCTCGTCTGTGAACCTCATTTTATCTCTCGGTTGAGTCGTCTCGATGAAAGATTATAACACTTGAAAAGAGCTGCTTCCAACAGGTGACATTGGTTGAGTGGCAAGATGTAAGTGGGAACTAACTTTTCTTAATTTTGGTCAATTCCCTGGTTGAGACCATATATCAAGTTATTCGTGGGCATTTGTTTATGTGCCTTACATCACTTGTTGGAAATTTATTTGAACTTATGACATACTGTATAGACTGAGAACAGGAGATATTACAAATACAAAGGAGTGAAAACGCCGATGTTTGACGGAAAAGTGATTTTGCTAACAGGAGGCACGGGCTCATTTGGACAGAAGTTTACTGAAATAGCACTACGGGAATATAACCCGGAAGTAATACGGATATTTTCGCGGGGAGAACTTCTCCAGCAAGAAATGCGGCAAAAATTCAATGATGACCCCAGACTCCGCTTCTTCATCGGCGATGTTAGAGATAGAGATAGAGTATACCGAGCTATGAGCAAGGTTGACATAGTGATTCATGCTGCAGCCCTGAAACAGGTTCCCACTTGTGAGTATAACCCTATTGAAGCCGTAAGGACAAATATCGATGGAGCAGTCAATATTGTTGATGCAGCTATTGACCATGGTGTTGCAAATGTGATGGCAATAAGTAGTGATAAGGCAGTCCACCCGGTTAACCTCTACGGGGCGACTAAATTGGTTATGGAGCGACTTTTTGTTCAAGCCAACATTTATACCGGATGGCAAAAGGCTCGCTTTAGTTGCGTGCGATACGGAAATGTTGCCGGCAGCCGGGGTAGCGTTATCCCTCTTTTCTTAGAGCAGCGGAAGGATGGTGTGATTACTATCACCGATGATAGGATGGCGAGATTTTGGATTACCTTGGAACAAGGGGTTCGTTTCGTCAGCGAGTGCATCGGCAGAATGCATGGTGGTGAAGTCTTCATTCCTAAAATACCTAGCATGAAGATTACCGAATTGGCAGATGTTATCGCTCCAGAAGCCAAGAGGGAAATTATAGGAATACGCCCGGGGGAGAAAGTGAATGAAATCCTTTTAACCGAGGAGGAAGCCAGGCATAGCCTGGAGTTTGATGACTATTTTGTCATAGAACCTGAGCATCCCTTCTGGGAAAAAGGCAACCTTAAAGGGGGAAAGCCTCTCTCTGAGGGGTTCACATACGCTAGCGATAACAATAGTTGGTTGCTAGCCAAAGACGAGCTAAAGAAGATGCTGGAGGAGCTTTAAGTGACTGAGCTAGCAATCAAAGGCGGGGAGCCAATAAGAAGTGAGCCTCTCCCTTACGGGCAGCAATGGATTGATGAGGATGATGTGGCTTCGGTCGTTGAGATACTTAAAAGTGATTGGATTACTCAAGGTCACAAAGTTGATGAATTTGAAGCAAAGATGGCCAAATATTGTGGCGCTAAACATGCCGTGGCTGTTTCCAGTGGCACTGCTGCCTTGCATATTGCCTGTGTTATAGCTGGAATTTCAGAAGGCGACGAGGCGATAACTACCCCTATTACCTTTGCTGCTACAGCTAATGTCATAGCGTACTGCGGTGGCAAGCCAGTGTTTGCTGATATAAGAGAAGATACTCTGAACATTAATCCTGAGGAAATCCGCAAGAGATTATCTTCGCGAACGAAAGCACTGCTGCCGGTAGATTTTACCGGTCATCCTGCTGAGATAGATGAAATAATGGCTATTGCCACAGAAAGAAACTTGGTGGTAATCGAGGATGCTGCCCAAGCCATAGGGGCGGACTATCGTGGCCAGC
>CAZUEB010000293.1:0-1846 GCA_964619115.1 uncultured Dehalococcoidales bacterium | reverse complement strand
AACCGATGATGATAATCGATAAGGACACCGTTAGCGCCACCAGGCAGAAGCTAGCTGACCCTAAGAAAATAAAGCGAGCTATTAAAGATGTGAAAAAGATGCTGGAGATTAAGGAAACTCTACTGTGGCGGTCTGAGGGAATGGCGCCTTGCTGCGGCTCCCTGTGCAATATATCGGCACATCTCACCCGTGAAGTAAGTATACTGGAAAATACACTTTCAGCACTGGAAAACGGTGATACGGCTCAAGCCGCCAACTTGCTATACGAGTATATAAATCTGTTGGAGGCAAGCTGTGAACCCAGCCAGCCGAACTATTGTTGACCTCAATGTACTGGTTGAGGCTCTGCCCCAAAAATCAAAGGAGCTTTTCCAGCGCATATTTTCGTTCTCCATCACAGAGGGCTGCCTCAAACCGCCTGAGACCATGCTGCCATGGATTGAGCAGCAGTTCGGTTCGGTGGATAGGGTAACCGAGCAGAAAATCATCAAAGTCACCAACATGGTCACTTTCGAAGGCTCTATATTCAACTCCTTGCGGGCACTGCGCCCAAGGCAGTTCGAGGACAGGCTCAGAGTCGAAGCCAGGATTCTCGATAGGGCCAAAGACGACCCGCTAAGCAAACCATTAGAAGATACCCCGGAAGACATTTTCGGCAGAATAAAGGGCAAGCACTGCATCACCGCCAGCAACATCGCCAAATACGATGGGCTTCACGGCATGATAATCTTCAAGGATTTTAATCCACTTAAGTTCTCCAGAGAGGAAGTTATCGACTATCTGGATACCGGCTGGAGATGGGCACAGAAAGCCCATGAGTTTGACCCATTAGCCAGGTATTACTTTTTCCTGTGGAACGCGCTGAAGAAAGCCGGCGCCAGCCTGGCACATGGACATGCCCAGGTTGTGCTGGGTCGGGACCACCATTACGCCAAAATCGAAGCCCTGCGCCAGGCCGCCCTCCAATACAAAGCCAAATATAACTCCGACTATTTCGACGACCTTTATCAGGTACATCTCAATCTTGGCCTGGCTCTGGAGAAGAACGGAATCAGAATCCTGTCTTACTTAACTCCAATCAAGGAAAAGGAAATGATGCTCCTGTCACCAGCCTTGAACGATTCCTTCAAGAACATTGTCTATGAGGTCTTAGCCTGTTTCCGCGATTGCATGCACGTGACCTCCTTCAACGTGGGCATAGCCACACCACCACTTAACTCCATACCTAAAGTGTGGAAGAACTTCCCCGTAATTGCCCGCATAGTTGACCGCGGCTATCCCTGGGATGGCTCCTCTGATTTCGGCACCATGGAACTTTACGCCGCCAGCATCATCTCCAGCGACCCGTTCCAGGTAGCACGAGAGCTTAAAAAAACTTTAGAGTAAAGTGTATGGAAAGGGCTTTAGCCCTGTCCGAGACGCTTGTTTATGACTTCACGGACAGACCTGCGGTTCTGTCCCTGCATGCGGCGGTCAATTAAACGACACATACTCCTCTACCGTGTTATAATACGAAACACGCATCGCCGTGCAGATATAATAAAAATCATCGCCCAAAACCTTAATTGACCAGCGCTAAAAAACTCGATTAAATAGCGACCCTGAATTTCAAGGAGGAGACCAGCTATGGTTACTGGAGAGAAAAAGAAGGCAATACGCCGCCTGAAATCGATGTATCCGCTTCGAGCCAAGGTAAACGAGTCATACCTCAAGGGCACTGAAGCGTTGAAATCAGGCAAACCCGTGGTCTGGGGTATGCTGAACTATTACTATGGTGACTCGGTACTAAAGGCAATGGACATAGAAGTGGTCTACCCCGAGAACTACGGCGCTGCCCTGGCAGCCT
>CAZUEB010000292.1:0-1850 GCA_964619115.1 uncultured Dehalococcoidales bacterium | reverse complement strand
TGGCTGAGCATTTGAAAGCACATCCTCATGACCAGCACACCCGTCGTGGGCTTCTGAAGATGATAGGACAGCGAAGACGCTTGCTAGCCTATGTTGCCAAGGGCGATGTCAAACGTTATCGCAGTCTCATCACCAGATTAGGTTTGAGGAAATAATGTACCAGGTATTGAGGGTGTACTATGTCTGAGTCTGGCCAGTGTGAAGTCGGTGGCAGATTTTTGACTATTGAAACGGGCAAGTTGGCCACGCAGGCTGACAGCGCTGTTACTGTACGCTACGGTGATACTGTGGTTCTGGTCACTGTTTGTGTTAGTGACGAGCCCCGTGAAGGTGCTGATTTTGTCCACCTGACTGTAGATTATGAGGAAAGGCATTATGCTGTGGGCAAGATTCCAGGGAGCTTCATTAGGAGAGAGGGGCGCCCCAGTCAAGAGGCAACGCTAGCTGCACGACTAACCGACCGCAGCCTGCGTCCGCTTTTTGATAAAAATTTACATAATGATGTTCAGGTTGTGGTCACTGTCCTTTCTACCGACCAGGAAAATGACCCCGATATATTAGCTGTCAACGGAGCTTCAACCGCGATAACTCTTTCTTCAATCCCGTTTTATGGTCCGATAGGCGCGGTTCGTGTCGGCTATGTCGACGGTAAACTTGTGTTAAACCCAACATTGCCTCAGTTGAATGATAGTCTGCTGGACCTTGTTGTTGTTAGCACCAGAGAAGCCATAGTCATGGTGGAAGCAGGAGCCAAGGAAGTTTCCGAGGAAGTAGTTCTTGAAGCGATTAAGCTGGGACATGAGGCGAATCAGGAGATTATAAGATTCCAGGAGAGTTTGCGACAGGTTTATGGCAAACCTAAACTGGAGGTTAAAGCTTCTGCCGCTGCCTCCGAAGCGCTCGCCGCCATTTCTTCGGAGTTCGGGCATAAGTTGGCTGAGGCAGTTAGTAGAACAGGGCGGACTGAGCGGGAAAAGGCGGTTGAGGCAGTCAAGCAGGAAGCTATCGAGAAGCTTAAGGAGGCGTTTTCTGAAGCTGATATTAATGTTGCTCTAGAAGACCAAATTAAAAGGGCAGCTAGAGCGAGCATTCTAGAAAAGAAACAGCATCTTGATGGCCGAAAGCCCAAGGAGATACGTCCTATTACCGGTGAAGTCGGTTTCCTGCCGCGTACTCACGGCTCGGGGCTGTTCAACAGAGGGCTTACTCAGGTATTGACCATAACTACTCTGGGTTCTCTACGTCAGGAGCAATTGATTGATGGCTTGGGATTAGAGGCGACAAAGCGTTTCATGCACCACTATAATTTTCCACCCTTCTCTAATGGTGAGGTGAAGCGCCTCGGGTCGCCAGGAAGACGAGAGATAGGGCATGGCGCTCTGGCTGAAAGAGCTCTGGCACCGGTGATACCCGGCGAAAGCGAGTTTTCTTATACTATACGCCTGGTTTCTGAGGTCCTTAGCTCTAATGGTAGCACTTCTATGGCAAGTGTATGCAGCTCAACTCTAGCTCTGATGGATGCCGGTGTGCCCATCAAGGCTCCGGTGGCGGGGATAGCTATGGGACTGGTTACAGACGGGGACAGCAATTATGTCATCCTTACTGATATTGAGGGTATGGAGGATGCCTTCGGTGATATGGACTTCAAGGTAGCTGGTACCGGTCAGGGGATTACGGCTCTACAATTAGACATTAAGCTCCGGGGCATAAGATACGAGATTTTGGCTGAAGCTATAAAGCAAGCTCGCGAAGCCTATTCGGAAATACTTGAAAAGCTGAGGCAGATTATCAGCAACAGCCGGCCTGAACTTAGCCCTTATGCGCCCAGAATGTATAAGATGACTATTGAC
>CAZUEB010000291.1:0-1864 GCA_964619115.1 uncultured Dehalococcoidales bacterium | reverse complement strand
GACCACCTTCATATCCAGCAATCTGGTGGGCAGTGATATCCATCTGGAGTATTACTATGGCAACCTGGTGTTAGAGAATGGTTTGTGGAATGCTACCACGGCTTCTCTTATCAATTCTTGTTTGAGCGTCGTCATGCTGACACCTGTCTACTCGCTCATGCTGAATATGAATGCCATTTGGGTAATCAAAATAATCTATCCCCTTGTCTTTTCCCTGGCACCACTGGCGATTTTTCAAATCTTCCATCTTCAAATGAGTTCTCGCTATGCCTTCCTTGCCACTTTTTTCTTTATCTCCATGCCCATGTTTTTTATGGACATGCCTCAGTTGGTCAGACAGCAAATGTCCGAGTTGTTCTTCGTTCTGGTGGTACTGCTGATGGTGGACCGTAAGTTAACAATGATACAGAGAACTATTTTAATACTCATCTTTGGTTTTGGTGTAGTCGTGTCCTACTATGGGTTGGGTACTGCCTATCCTATCGGTTACCTAGCTTTTGGTGCACTGGTGCTTATCATTATTAAAAGTCGTCCCGGTCGCACTCTATGGCAGTGGCTAATCGGGAAATCCAATTCCTTACCATCTGATTTAACCTCAGCCGGAGCTTTTAATAAGAAGACCCTAGCTATCATTGTTGGCATAAGTCTAGTTTTTATGCTCGGTTATTATAGTGTTGTTGCCTCAGGAGCATCTTTAAGGGGTAGCGAAATTGCTGTTAAGATTGCACAGGGCACGACTACAGGCATAGCTCAAGGTATTACTACACCTCCGGCTGAAACACCAGCGGGAACTAAGCCACCACCAGGAACTGAGGCACCACCAGGAACTGAGGCACCACCAGGAACTGAGGCACCACCAGTACTTGGGACGCCACCAGTAATAGAGTTGCCCGGTTTCATTAAAAACATAACTGCTAGATTTCCAATGTTAAACCCCTTAGGCAAAGAGCCTTTGTCTCGAACAGCATTGGGGCTTGATTTCCCCTCAGCCTCTCTGGGAGGGAAAATATGGCGTATTTTTCAGTACCTCGTCGAACTCTGCCTTATCGTTGGCTTCTTCAGGCTCATTTTTCGCCCCAGAGCGCCAGGGTTTGAATTCAGAGCTGAATATATCGCACTGACTATAGTAAGTGCCCTCATTTTACTGGGCATCTACGTTCTTCCCACTACAGGCTGGGGGCTGGGCAGCGTTCGTATTTTCCACATCGTCCTGCTTCTTATGGCTCCTTTGTTTCTTTTCGGTGGCGAGGCTATTGGGTATGGCATAATGAGGTTGGGCAGGCTATTCCGGGGAGGCTTTGCCTCTTTCAGATCAAGCCTTGATAGCCTAGTACCTTTACGGTGTTTGGTACTTGCCGTATTGATACCATATTTTGTCTTCAACAGCGGAGTTGTCTTTGAGCTTAGCCGAAGCCAGACTACCTATTTTATCGACATACCCTATTCTATCGCCCTGTCTAGCTATCGAGTGGATGTAAGCACGGTTTTTGCTGCGCAAGATGTTGCTGCCCGCGACTGGGTCTCTAAAGTAGCTGAAGAGGACTACCCTGTCTATGTTGACCATCACAGCGGGAAGCTGCTTGGCACACAAACTGGCGGTGTCATTAAAGTGTATCAATTTCCCCTTGATATCAGGGAGCAAAAGCTATACTCACCTAGCTATATATATTTAAGAACTTGGAATACACAGAAAGAATTACTGACCTTCGGTACAGCTTATGCGGCGCGACAAGGCATTAGTCTTGACCATATCCCCGGATTAATTACAGCCTTTGAGAGCAGCAACAGAATCTACACTAATGGCAGTGCCCAAATATTAGTGTCTAGATAGCTCATTGTATGAGCTCAGTGGCAGCTTCAGGGT
>CAZUEB010000290.1:0-1870 GCA_964619115.1 uncultured Dehalococcoidales bacterium | reverse complement strand
CACGCTATTTGACGGTAGCTCAGTCTGGCAGCCTGAAAGGATAGTCTGCACATTCATCAGCCCCTTCTTTGCGGCTAGCCTTTGGACCGCCTGAATAGCCAGTGGATTTATGTCGAGGGCGTATATTTTGCCATGTGTGCCTACCAATCCCGCAAGAGGCATTATGTAACTGCCAGGTCCGCAGCCGTAGTCCAGCACGTGAAATCCCGGTTGTATACCCACTTCCTTCAAGACGTTAATACGGGGCAATCTAAGATCCCGGAATTTGTAGGTCAAAGAAAGCAATCCGAAATCGAGACCGGATTTCTTCTTGTTTGCGATATCTCCGTCTGGTATCGACATGGATTTCTCCCGTCACTATTTTCCTCTAGTGTAATCGCTCCATAAGGTTGGGTAACTTGCCTTCAAGATGAAGCTGGACCGCCTCATCAATGCCCGAAACGTCTGTGACTATGGTTTCGATACCACGGCTCTTCAGGCTCTCGTAGGCGCCCATGCCCATGCCACCACCAATAAGCACCTGGCAGTCGGTGATGTTGCTTATCATACCGGCATGCCTTGCCTGCGCGCCGGCATCGTAGCCATGTGGTCCACTGCTTCCGTGATGTCCCTCGTCATGGCCTGCAAAGGTATGATGTCCTGCCTTATCTCTCCTCTCTTTATTTACTACTTTACCGTCTTCCACCGTCACTACCACGTAGTACGGTGCCCGTCCAAAGTGTTGGCTTACGGTAGTGCCATCATCGGATATTACGGCAATCTTCATTGTTTCTGTTCCTCCTAGTCTATGTTTAATTTGTATTTTGGTTTGCCTTTCGTAAAAGACAATTTCAGCGTAACTTTCTTCCCTTCGGCAAGATATTTTTCAGATGCATCACGAAGTTTCCGTGACTCAGGAGATTTGAGGAAGGCTAGCAGCATCTCAAACCGCCGTTTAACCTCCTCATTATCCTCTCCTCTCAGAAGCTCCCTGAGACAACTATCAAGCTCTTGCTCCGCCAGGCACTTAATACACTTGCCCGGGAGCCCACCGCTGGAGTATCTGGGCTTCAGGTCAAACGATTCCAATGTCTTGTATCCTCAGCAGACTTTCTTAGTGTCTGTGGCAACCTTTGTCTGTAGAACAGGGCGGCGTCTCGCACCGCTCGGTGCGTCCACAGCAGGTAGTACCTGGAGCATTAGTCTTTTCTCTCAACAATCTAGGGGCAGATATCAATCTTTTTAACTGTTGACTGCCACAGTCCGGGCAGTCTAATGTCCTGCTATCCGATAGATTCGACAGCAGGAACTCGGAAACCTTTCCGCACTTGTGACACATAAAGTCGTAAACAGGCATTTCCCCTCCTTATTTAGTGAGCGATTTTGACACTCGTACCCACAATGATTCTATCTGTTGACAGACGCCGTTCCTGGCGTACTCCACGACTGGCAGGCCGAGTACCATAGCTTCTGTCACCGCATTATCAAAGGGAATCTTGGCAGCCAGCTCTATTCCCTGATCCAGACAGAAATTCTCAATCTGCTGGCTATTCCTATCGTTAATGTCGTATTTGTTAATGCACACTAACGCAGGAATACTAAAGTAGCGACAGACGCCGAGGACTCTCTCCAAGTCATGAATCCCTGATAGCGTCGGCTCAGTTACCAGCAATGCTAGATGTGCTCCAGAAAGGGATGAGATGACCGGGCAGCCAGTACCCGGCGGTCCATCAATTATAATGTACTCACTGTCCTGCTTCTTAGCTATGGCTCGTGCTTGCTGCCTTACGGTGGCGACCAGCTTACCTGAGTTCTCCTGGGCAATTCCCAGACGAGCGTGAACCAGAGGCCCATACTTCGTATCAGATATAAACCAGTGGCCTGATAACCT
>CAZUEB010000289.1:0-1883 GCA_964619115.1 uncultured Dehalococcoidales bacterium | reverse complement strand
TTCATAGCTTTAATATTCAACTTCCCGGGCACAAAACAGGCAAAACCCTCGAACAGAGGTGACCGGGTCGAACTATTCAATATGTAATAATCGTATTCCCTGCTCATAGCATCACGCCTGACATTAAAATCCATATCCACCTTACAAGCACCCTTAACCGCAATATCCCGCGGCAGATAGTAGTTCAAAGCTCTAACAAACGTCTGCGGGGGCAAGGCAGACCTAGTACGGAAGCTAACCACCTGCCCCCTGGCATGTACGCCAGTGTCAGTCCGGCTGGCGGCTATCACACGGACGCTTTCTCCAGCAACTCTTTGTATAGCCCCTTCCAGCTCCGCCTGAATCGTAGGCAAGTCAGTTTGCCACTGGAAACCATAATAATTCCTGCCATCATACTCCACAACCAGAACAATCTTGTTAAAACTGTTAAAGAGCTTCACCGCTACGGTTTCTTGCTATTCTACCAACTCAACCTGAGCTATCCGCGCCCCATCACCGACCCGCCGCCCCATCTTGACTATCCGCGTGTAACCACCGGGACGTTCCATATACCGGGGCGCAAGCTCGCTGAATACCTTGTCAACGAGCTTTTTCTCAGTAACAAAAGCCAAAGCCCGACGTCGAGAAGCCAAGCTGCCTTCTTTCCCCAGAGTAATCATCTTCTCTGCCAGGCCCCGAATCTCCTTTGCCTTTGCCTCAGTGGTTACGATTTTATCGTATTTAATCAAATCAGACACCAGGTTGCGGTACAGTGCCCAACGGTGCGCCGTGGGCCTGCTCAATTTTCGTCCAGCTATGCGATGTCTCAATCCGCAGTCTCCTCTTCAGTGTCTTCAGCGCCTTCTTCTTTTTTAGAATCCGAAGCTCTTGATGCCTTCCTTTTTTCCTTTTTATCCTTAGCCTCGGGGATAAAAGGCAGGTCCAATAGTTTAAGAGCTGTCTCGACTTCTTCCCTGGACTTGGCGCCGAAGCCAGCTAAGGCGCATAGACCATCAAGACCTTTTTCCAGAATCTGCCCTAATGTGGTAACGCCGCCTCTTCTTAAGCTGTTATAAGTATGAGTAGACAAATTCAACTGGTCGAGAGGCATCACATACTGCTCTGGCGGAATCAGCCGCTGCCACGCCACCTCCGCTCCCTCCTGAGTAATGGTTTTGGCCAGTTCACGGAAGCAACCAATCTGCTCTATCAGGATAGCTGCGCTTTGAGTAACCGCCTCTATCGGAGATAAGGAGCCATCAGTCCAAACCTCCAGGTTAAGCTTCTCCTGGTTACTTCCCTCTCTAAGGCTACTAGGCTCAACCGAGTAATTGACCCTACGAACCGGGGTGAAAATAGCATCTATAGGAATCGCACCAATCGGTAAGCTATCACTGGAACTGGCGGGCACATAACCTCTGCCTATCTCAACATTAAACTCGACGCTGAGTCTAGCCTCCGGCGAGTCCAGAGTAGCCAGATAAAGCTCAGGGTTAACAATTTCAAAATCCGCCGTTGTTTCAATGTCACCAGCACAGATTTGCCCTTCTCCATTAGCCTCCAACCTCAACTTCCCGGAACGTTGGGCAAGATGGCGAAGTCGCATTGCTTTGACGTTAAGCAGGAAATCTATAGTATCCTCTTTAACATGAGGTACTGCTGAGAATTCATGCTGAATACCGTCAATCATGACCCAGGTTACCGCCGCACCGGGCAAAGAGCTAAGAAGCACCCGGCGTAGTCCGTTACCCAACGTAACTCCGAAGCCCTTCTCTACCGGCTCGGCAACAAAACGGCCGTAGATTTCGGTGCTCTCCACACATTCCACCTTTGGTAATGCTAAACCAGCCAAGAAGCCTCCTTAACGGGAATAATATTCAACGATAGCCTTTTCATTAAACTTA
>CAZUEB010000288.1:0-1904 GCA_964619115.1 uncultured Dehalococcoidales bacterium | reverse complement strand
GGATAGCCCAGCGCACTTCGCCCTATTGTCATGGCTATTTTGAGAGGATAAAAAGGCGTAAAGGGGCTAATAGTGCCAATGCCGCCTTGGGCAGAAGGCTCTGTGAGATTACCTGGCATTGCCTCACCGAGAATCGCCTTTATGAAGAACGAATGCTAGGAAGAGAACTTGCCCGGCTGCCTTCCAAAGTTCTTGGTCGTAATGGGGCCTGTTAGATAGATTAAGGGGCCGGGGTCAGATAACCACAATGTCCTTAATATGGGACGAAGAAAAGATTGACTGATTATGACCTCAACAGGAAGGAGGCTTGACGCCTTTCAGAAAAGAACTTTTAGTTTTGTAATGCCCAACGAAAAGTATACCACTAAGTGCCCATTTTCATTGTATGAGTGGCTTTATATTCTGTTCCCGTATAAACCATGTATGGTGTTTTGTATTTCAAAGCTTGATGTGGCCTCTCGTGGTTATAATCCTGCCTGAATTTCTCTAGTTTCTGCTGAGCATCCAACGGGTTGAGATAATCATTCAGATAGATTTCCTCTTCTTTTATCGTCCTTATGAGCCTCTCCACCATCCCCTGTGTTTGTGGGTGATGGCTTCTGCCTCGAATATGATAGAAGGGAGACATCTCAATATACTGAACTGTCTTCTTGGCAACGATTGATGGACCATTACTGGTAACCAGGGTGATAATTTGATTTAAGTTGATTCTTGACAATCCCATAGCCTCTTCCAGGGCATTTTCAAGACCGTCGATAAAAGCATCTGCACTCATAGAAGGATAGAGTTTCAAGGTCAGAAGGTAACGCGAGAAGTAATCCATGACCAACAGAATATATTGAACACGGAACCCCGGTATATGGAGTTGCGTGAAGTCTGCCTGGTAGAGTTGATTGATACCGTCAGGTTTCACCAGGTATGCCTTTCTGGCCTCGTAGGTCTCTTTTAATTCACGGTATGATGTCCGGGGCAAAATAAGCCCTCCTTTTTTTCATTTCAAGGTACGCTGTTGATTTCGATTTATTATATCCTTTGGCCTTGGCTTTTGCCCAGACCCGCCGATAGCCCAATTCGGGATGAGCCCCAGCTATTTCAGCCAGTAGTGGAGACATAGCGAAGATCTTTACCTCAGCACTTGTCATTTTCACCTTATAGCCGAATACCTTTCGATAATACGTTGCCCTATTGATTTGAGCTTCTCACATACCCACCTGATTGATTTCTTGGTCTCAAGCTTTACCCTCTCGACAGCATTCAGCTCAACCTCTTTGACCCTAAGCCCCCTTTTAAAAGTCTAGTGACGAATTGTTCCTCAGCTAGCATGCGCTTGATCTCGTCATTCTCGATGCAGAGCTGCTTTACCTGCTGGCTAACCTGTTTACCGTTGGTTTCTAAGGCAATCCTACCACCTTTCAAAAACCGTTTGCGCCACAGATAAAGCAGGCTTGCTGATAAGCTATGCCTCTTACAAGTCCCTCAGGCCGCCTTCGCCGCTAAGTGCAGCTACTGCAATTGCCATTTTCTCATTAACGGTACACCTTTTCCTGAGCATTTCTCCTCCGGTTGCCCCCTTTTTACACCTGAAAACGTTTCACTTCAACTGGTATACCATCTTCATTAAGCAATACAGTAGCCTTCACGCTCTCCAAACGATAGGCGGGGTCACACTTTTCAGGCTTTCGTTCAATATAGGCGACTCTGCAAATTAACAAGTGGTATAATTGTTGGGGGGAGGTCAAGCATCACCACTATCTCGCTCTCTTTATCAATACAAAGGCCAAGCTAGCCCAGCTATAGATATTACTGTACAAATACTGGACCTGCTAGCATCATTCCTCCATCTATGAGGATTTCCGCACCCGTGGTGTAAGGTGAAGCATCAGATGCCAAATATACCATTGCAC
>CAZUEB010000287.1:0-1923 GCA_964619115.1 uncultured Dehalococcoidales bacterium | reverse complement strand
ATCCCTACCACAACTTGGACATTTAACCATTTGTTGCATGTGTTCTTAAAACCTCCCTGTCACATCAGAAACTGAAGGGAAGCTGGGCGTTA
This sequence comes from uncultured Dehalococcoidales bacterium, assembly GCA_964619115.1. GTDB lineage: Bacteria > Chloroflexota > Dehalococcoidia > GIF9 > UBA5629 > 9FT-COMBO-48-23. The sequence continues at coordinate 1,831 of CAZUEB010000287.1, read as the reverse complement.
AAAGCAAGAACCATCACCACAACAATAATCAGGTAGATTATACCGCCAATTAACAACCCCAGTAACAACATGCGCCACCATAGCCCCCAAGCCAGCCCCCAGGTAGGCTTAACTTCGACCTGCTGACGAGGAGTAGCAGGTTTCACAACTTTGGCAGGTACCTCTTGAGTTGGGGCAGTTGGCATCTGCTGAACCGGAGTAGCTGGTACCTGTTGAACAGGTACAACTGGCGCTTGTTGAGCCGGTGCAGGTGACGCTTGTTGAGCTATAGCAACTAATCCCGCACCACAACTACCACAAAACTGCTGCCCGGCTATATTCTGAAAGCCACATTTAGGACATTTAATCTTTTGCTGCTGCACCTCAGCAATGAGCTTTGCTCCGCATTTTCCACAGAACTGTTGCCCGGCAGCATTTCCTGTACCACAGTTAGGACATCTGACCATCTGCTCCATATCACTAACCTCCTTACCCGTTTAATCGCATTATATACCTTGCATTTGACACATACAAGACCTTTTAAGAAAAACAATTGAAGTTTAGGCAAATATATGCTGTATGCTATAATCGCAGCAATGAAGGTTTCCGAAATAGGCGAATTTGGCTTAATCGAGCTTTTGACCGATATCGTCAATAAAACCAGAAACCCGCAGGACACCTCCTGGCAAGAGCTACTCATCGGCATAGGTGACGATGCCGCTGCCTGGAAAAGTGAAAATACTATCCAGCTAGCCACTACAGATAGCCTGATTCAAGACACACACTTCGACTTGGACATCTTTACCTGGGAAGAATTGGGCTGGAAAGCCATTGCTGTGAATTTGAGTGATATAGCTGCTATGGGCGCCATTCCGAAATACGCCCTGATTTCCCTTGCTTTGCCCGGAGAACTTGAAACAGGCTGCATAGAGAGCCTATACAAAGGCATGGCTCAAATAGCCAATAAGTTCGGGGTCGCCATAGTCGGTGGCAATGTCGCTTCCGCCAGCAAAACAATGATTTCCGTAACTGTTCTAGGTAATCTGGAATCTACTTCCGGGCTCACCCGCTCGGCGGCGGTACCGGGTGACCAAATAGCTATCACCGGATACCTGGGGCTATCGGCTGCCGGACTCAGGATGCTGAAGCAACACCTCAAATTCGACGTTGAAACCACTCAACTCTTACGCGCGGCACATTCAACACCGATGCCCAGAATAGATGAGGGACAAATTCTGCTGCATCGTGGGGTTAAAGCTGCTATAGATATAAGCGATGGTCTGCTCGCCGACCTGACCCATATATGCCAGGCAAGCCGAGTAAGCGCCCGAATAAGGCAGAACGAGCTGCCAATCCACCCAGTGCTTAAGCAGAACTTCAAATCAGAATGCTTACAGCTAGCCTTAAGCGGTGGCGAAGACTATGAGCTGCTGTTCACTACTGGCAGTCAGACGATTAACAGGTTAAAAAAAGTCATGCCTTGTCCTATAACCGCAATTGGAGAGATAACTCAAGGAAAACCGGGACAGGTGACCCTGATTGATTCCGGCGGTAAAATTATTCACTGGGAAAAAGCCGGCTGGGAGCATTTCAAATCTCAAAAATGAACGCCGAAATGACAAGCCTAAAATTTTTATCACATAGCCAAGAGCAAACTCAGCGCCTGGGAACACGCCTCGGTGAATTGGCTCAGGCGGGTGATGTATTTTTACTCACCGGCAACCTGGGTAGTGGCAAGACCTGTCTGACACAGGGCATTGCCTGGGGACTGGGCGTCACAGAATACGCTTTCAGCCCCTCCTTCGTCATAATGCGAGAATACCACGGCAGACTGACCCTATACCATATAGAC
>CAZUEB010000286.1:0-1923 GCA_964619115.1 uncultured Dehalococcoidales bacterium | reverse complement strand
AGCTACTGTGGCTCTGCCCGAGGTACAGTACGCCTACAAAAATGGCATGATTATCATCGCTAGGGGTATTACCAGCGCCTATATTAGCGAGGAACTATTCGGAATCAAGGTCGATGCCAAGGCCCATCAGACTGTGGGCATAGTCTGCAATGGGATTACCGATGCCAACGCTAATCCGCCGCCATGCACTTGGCACGTTACCAGAAATGGTAAAGTAGTTGAGAACGCCGATTCCAATAAAGAGATACTTAATTTCGGGCCGAATGATGTTTTTATCAAAGGAGCCAATGCCATTGACCATGAAGGCACTCCCGGTATTTGCAGCTCTTCGGTTAAAGGCGGCACTATCGGCATGTGTTGGCCCATCGTAACGCCGCGTGATGCCCACCTCATTATTCCAGCGGGTCTGGAAAAGATGGTGCCCTCGGTGATGGAAGCTGCCAAGCACTCCGGTATTTACCGCTTCAAATACAGTACCGGTCTGCCCACAAAGGTTGTTCCGGTGCCGACAGCTAAGGTCGTCACTGAGATTCAAGCCTTCGCTATACTGTCTGGGGTTAGGGCTTATATGCTTGCCTCTGGCGGTGTCGGTGGTTCGGAGGGAGCTGTAGTTCTCGCTCTGGAGGGCGATGAGGATAGGGTAACTAAAGCCTTCGAGCTGGTTAAATCTATCAAGGGAGAACCGCCGATTGCTCCGCCAAGCAAATCTTGTGTCAGTTCGGCAGTTGATTTCCAGTACGATGCGTTGGCTCAGCTAGCCACTTTGAAAGGAATCTAGCTCAGGTACACTCACTCAAACTGGGCTAATTGATTTGGATAAACCCCCCATAAATTAATAATGTTACGCTATAGCGGAGGGAAAGCTTGAAAATAGCTGTCCTTGGTGCCGGTGCGTTGGGTTGTGTCATTGGTGGCTTTATCGCTGCGGCTGGTTATGACGTCATTCTTATTGGCCGAAGAAAAAGTCATATCGATGCCATAAACCAAAAGGGCTTAGTAATAACTGGTTTCTGCGGAAGGCGAGTAGTTAAAGTTCCGGCTGTTTCTAACCCGCTCGAAGTGAAGGATGCCGAACTTCTTATCTTAACGACTAAGACAATGGACACAAATGACGCCTTGGATAGCGTAAAGCATTTATACCGCAGCGTAAAATGTGTGCTCTCCTTGCAGAACGGAATGGAGAAAGATGCGCAGCTTGGGCAAAGATTCGGACTGAATAAAGTCATCGGGGGGCTTACCATGGTGGGAGGGGCTTTACTCGGTGACGGACTCGTGGAATACGCTCATGAGGGAGTCACCTTTCTCGGCGAGTTGGACGGCAGAAAAACGGAGAGAATCGAAAGGATTGCCCGAGTATTTAACGATGCCGGACTGAAGACTGAAATAGTGGAGGATATCCGAGCTGCGGAATGGACTAAACTAACGCTTGCTGTTGCTTTTATGGCAATATCTTCGCTGACTCGTGTCGAGAATCAGAAGGTGATGAGAAGCCCGTCGCTTGCCCGCCTTTTTGTTCAGCTGGTAAAGGAATGTGCCTCTGTGGCAGCAAAAGAGAGTGTAAAATTAAAGAGATATGCGGGTATGGAAGTAATTAAGAGGGTGGTTGATGCTGATTTCGGAAGTGCTGTGGACTTGGTAGTGAAAGCTGGCGTTGAACTGGAAAAGGTGGGGAAAACTGGTTTCAAATCGTCGATGCTGCAAACTATTCTCAGCGGCCGTAAGGCAGAGGTCGAGGGAACAATAGGATATGTGGTGAAGAGAGCACGCGACTTCAATGTAGACGTGCCCGGTGTGGCATTTTGTTATACGGCTATTAACGGAATAAACGACTACCTGGAATAGTTAATTTGTCGTTGGGCGCAGCCGCGGCTGTAATTAAAGTTTTTTGACACTTACTAAACCAGCCAAATATATATTATAATA
>CAZUEB010000285.1:0-1925 GCA_964619115.1 uncultured Dehalococcoidales bacterium | reverse complement strand
CATAATAGCCTGAGGCTTCCCCATTAAAACTCCTTCCCAAAATAGACGAAAAATAGACAGGCTCACCACCCACCTTAAGTAAGTTCACGCCTACCATCTTGGGGTCGTTATGGAAATAGACTGTGCCTGTTTTATCATAAACCATCGTATATCCGGTTAGCCCAACACGTTGCACCGCTATATCCGCAAGTTCTTTATTACCTTTCAGTTCGGAAATAGTTGCGTTCGGATGATACCGCATAAATAGCATCATCTCATTGGAAACATTCAATGCTCGCCGCTGTATCAATCTCCTGCCTAGGTCCTCCAAAGCCGCGATGCTCTGACGTTCAACTTCTTCTCCCATAGTAACGCTATTCTCTCTAACAACATAGCTGATCTGATATATGCTGCGAAGCGAAAGTGAAATAATAACGGCCAGCGAGACGAATGATAACGCCAAAAAGGGGATAAGTATTTTACCCCTTAATCCAAACCTTATTTTCATCCTACCCTCCAACCTCCATATTCTCTCTTATCCTTTGCTCCGTGTCCCATATCAGCCTCTCACCATATTCCAGTAAGACCTTTTGGCGTTCATCAGACACTTTTTTAGTTTCCAAATATTTTTTTAGTACTTCAACCGGAGTCAAATTCTGGCTTGTCCACCCACCCAACCTAACTGGTGAGTCTGTGAAGAGGCACGGTTTTTATAAGCATCTCCACAGAAGAGAACCAGGTCTATGTCATTAACCACTGCATATTGCACCACCTCGTCCAGAGCCCTGAGAACATCCAGCAGCCTGGTCGATAACCCTGTAGCCGGGTCAATACTGCCGTAAGTCTCCACACCCGGATGTAGGTCAGCAAAATGAAGAATTTTCATTGCCCTAAAGCATCAGGTGTTCTAGTTACCCAAAGAGGCTGTTCATCAAAAGGTTCACCGCTCAGCTTAGCCTGTAATGCCTTCACCAGCTCATTTATCGGCAGTCTAATCTGTGCCATGCTATCGCGTTCTCGAATAGTAACTTGTTTGTCCTCCAGCGACTGAAAATCAATAGTAACACAAAATGGAGTGCCTATTTCGTCCTGGCGGCGGTAACGCCGACCTATGCTCTGGGCATCATCATACTGCGTCATAAAATTGCGGCGAAGCTCAGTATATACTTCCCTCGCCAGCGGCACCAGCTTTGCATTTCTGCTCAAAGGTAGAATGGCTACTTTGATAGGAGCTAATTCTGGACGAAAATGCAAAACCACCCTGAGTTCCCCTTCAGCAATCTCCTCATCATAAGCATCCACAAGAAAAGCCAGCGCCGAGCGGTCAACGCCTGCCGAGGGCTCGATAACATAGGGTGTATAACGCTCCCCGGTCTCCTCATCAAAGTAGCTTAAGGTTTTTCTGCTGTGCTTCTCATGCTGCACCAGGTCAAAATCACCCCGATTAGCAACGCCCTCCAGTTCCGCCCAACCCATAGGGAAAAGATACTCAACGTCGTAGCAGTCCTTAGCATAATGAGCCAGTTCCTTCTGGCTATGCTGGCGAAGTCGCAAATTATCCTTCTTGATTCCGAGCTTTAAGTACCAATTGAAGCGTTCCTTCACCCAATAATCGAAACATTTCTCATCGGTGCCAGGCTTGACAAAATACTCAATCTCCATCTGCTCAAACTCTCTGGTTCTGAAAATAAAGTTTCCGGTCGTGATTTCATTGCGAAATGACTTGCCAATTTGTGCAATTCCAAAAGGCAGCTTTCTCCTCGAAGTAGCCATTACGTTATCGAAGTTAACGAAAATACCCTGAGCTGTCTCCGGCCGCAGATAAACAACGCTGGCATCATCTTCCACAGGACCCATAAAAGTCTTGAACATCAAATTAAACTGCTTCGGCTCAGTCAGTTCACCACCACAATCGGGGCAACTATTGCCATTCAAATCAGTAGCCC
>CAZUEB010000284.1:0-1926 GCA_964619115.1 uncultured Dehalococcoidales bacterium | reverse complement strand
CCGATGCCCCTATCGTCGGCTACTCAGGGCTAGACGGCACCTGCAGATACAAGGCTGCCTCTTACTCCGATTTCACCTTCCCCGCTTCCGCAGGCATCGGGTTTATCTCTCATCAGGCTCTGCTGCTCCAGGCTGGCTATGGCACCGTTTCTCTGCCACCATCGCCGACAGCACCTATGATAACCAATGCCAGCGGCGCTTCCGATACCACAGCATCATCAGCCAGGCTGAACGGCAATTTACTCTCCGCTGGTAGTGCCCCTGCCACTGTCCACATCTGCTGGGGTGACAAAGATGGCGGCACCACACCGGGTAACTGGGCTAATGACATCAACCTGGGAATTAAAGATGCGGGAGCTTTCTATGCCGATATCTCCGGTTTGACCAGTGGCGGCACCTACCACTATCGCTGTTATGCTACCAACGCTGGAGGCATTGCCTGGGCTCCCAACTCCGCCTCCTTTATCGCCCAACCTGCTCAAGTACAAAAACTCATCGGCGCTGATACAACGCAGGGGCAGGGTACAAAATATGTAATCGTTGACTATTCCACAGCCGCGCTTGTAGACGGCAAATTTCAGGCTGTGGCAACCCTTAGCGGCAGCAGCCCGGAGAAATTCTTTGATGTCTACTACCAGCCACGGGAGGACAAGCTTGAACCGGTGGTACTATTCCATCCTGAATACTACCGCTCGTTGCTTATCAGGCTATATAATTTCGATGGCAAGCAAGTTGTACCTAAAAGCTCTCCTGTTATTTCCTACGAGGAAAGAGTCAGCCGTGACGGTCAGCCCTACAAGGAAATCACCAGCGCCAAAGCTTTCCCCAGCTACGAGGAAGCCGAAGCGTATATCTCAAGCCAGGAATCGGGTAATTACAGAATAGTTAACGATAACCCGTTTGCCAGCCCTGTGCCCTTACCAGCACTGGAGCATTACAAGCCGGTTTACAATTCTAGTAGCACCAGGACAATGCCCGGCGGTGGTTTGATTCCCGAAGTAAAGATTTTTGAGCATAGCCCCTAACCTATGCCAGCCCTGACTCCCGACCCTTGACTCGCACCCAGGGTAAAACATCAATGTCCCAAATGTGCTAGAATTTACCAAAAGCAAGGTGACAGAATTAAGAGCAAAGGAGATGGTTAAGATGGCGATTAGAGAACACCTCACCAGAAAGATAAAATCTTTACCGGAGGATAAGCTCGAGGAAATCGCCGACTTCGTCGAATTTTTGGAGGCGAAAGGTAAGGGGCAATCTGAGGTGGCAGAATATGGCATGGGCGACTATTTGGACCAACTATCAGCCTACGAAAAGATGCTGGTCGCTGGGAAGATAAAGTGGAAATAAAAAGAGGAGATATTTTCTTAGTCGATTTAAATCCTGTTGTAGGCGCAGAACAAGCAGGCATAAGATCTGCTCTAATAATACAGATAGACAAAGCAAATGCGGCTAGCCCTCACACGGTTATCATGCCATTCACCACAAGGATACGAGAGGTTAAGCTACCTTCCCATGTGAGGATACCTGCTGGTGTTGGTGGATTAACAGAAGATTCAATACTTTTATGTGAGCAGATAAGAGTCATCTATAAAAGAAGGCTAGTACGCAGGATTGGCAGCATCGGAGAAGAATACTTAATGGAGGTTGGTATAGCTCTCAAGGTGATTTTAGGTCTGGAATGAACTGAGATAATGCAGTCGCGACCTTTATGGTCACGCGGGCGGGGCTATAGCAGCGCAACTAGATACTTTTATTTTGCCAAATAGCACTTTTTTAACTTTTTATCTGTCATTTTGACTTTTAGCTTTTGATTTTGTCCTTTGACTCCTGACTAAGTCTATTTACCTGAGTCTATAACTCGTATATAATGCGTGCCATGTATGAGCTGTCCAGTTCGCTCAGCAAAATAGCTCGCGGCACCGGCAT
>CAZUEB010000283.1:0-1929 GCA_964619115.1 uncultured Dehalococcoidales bacterium | reverse complement strand
GGGCATCGTGACATATAGCCAGATTGTGTTTCTGGGCAAAATGCACCGCCTTTTGAAAAAAAGCCATGTCAGCTACTGCTCCGGTGGGGTTATTCGGGTAATTTAGCCATAGCAGCTTAGCCTTTCCTAGGATTCTCTTGGGGATGGATTCCAGGTCGGGTAAGAAATCATTCTTCTTAGTCAAAGGCATGAAATAGGGTTCGCCGCCAGCCAGTAAGGTGCTCATGGAGTAAACTGGATATCCCGGGTCAGGCACCAGAGCTATATCGCCAGGGTCAATTAAACAGAAGGAGATATGCCCGACGCCTTCTTTAGAGCCGATGAGAGGCAAAACCTCTTTATTGGGGTCAAGGACTATGCCAAAACGCCTGTGGTACCACCGGGCAATAGCCTGGCAGAGCTCTGGCAGTCCTGCGGTTTCTGGGTAGCGATGATTAGCCGGGTCACGCGCTGCCTTACATAGCTGGTCTATTATGTGTTGTGGCGTTGGCATGTCAGGGTCACCGATGGCAAAGCTGATTATATTCTCTCCCCTAGCTTGCTTCTCAGAAATCTTACGGTTGATTTCCACAAAAAGATATGGCTGAAGCTTGTCAAGACGATGCGAAAGTTTCATTTTAGCCACTCTCCAGTAAAGACTTCTTCGACTGGGCCGCTGAGGTATACCTCCCCTACCCCATCCCAGTCTACGGTCAAGTTACCACCTGTTAATATTATGTCAAGTCCATCACCTGCGTAGCCTTTCAGCTTGGCAATTACGGCTATGGCACAGGCACCGCTGCCACAGGATAACGTTTCGCCGGCTCCCCGTTCCCAGACCCTGGCCTCTACTTTGTTTCGGTTGATAACTCTGGCTATCTCAAAATTTACTCGTTTTGGGAACATAGGATGGTTCTCTACCTGTGGCCCTATTTCAGAGAGAGAGAAATCCGCTACAGGCTGGGGTATAAAGCTTACGGCATGGGGGTTTCCCATAGACACAAGCGACAGGGTCAGCTTTTCCCCACCCACGTTTAAAGGATAATCCAGAATTGGTATTATGTCAACTTCTCCCCTGCCCTTCTGGGCTTTGTCTATCAGGACTGGTATATCTTCAGCTCTAAAGCGCGGCATGCCCATGTTCACCTTAGCCCGGGCAACTTTGCCACTGGAGAGAAAAGCCTCGATGGTCCTGACGCCTGCCAGAGTCTCCACAGTTAATTTTGGTCCGGGAGCTATTTGCCTATCAATGGCATATTTGGCGAAGCATCTCAAGCCATTGCCGCTGACCTCAGCCTCAGAACCATCTTGGTTGAAAAGCCGCATTTTTAAGCTGGCAGTATTTGAAGGCATTACCAGAATCAGTCCGTCGGCACCTGCGCCGAAATAGCGGTGGCAAATATCTCGTGCCAGCTTTGTCCAATCCCGTTCCATATTTCGGGCATCTATAAAGATAAAATCGTTCCCGGTAGCCTGTAATTTAGTGAACCTCATAATCAGCCTGCTTATTATGAATACCAGTCAGAAAGGATGTCACCAATTTAGTTGCTTCTCCCTGTATGTCGTCATATTCATTGAGCCAGTGGATTCTAGCATCATTCAGGTGGAACCAGGTATATTGACGGCGAGCAAAGCGATGTGTCTCGTTTTTTATTTGCTGGATGGCTGTGGTCAAGTCCGACTTTCCCTGAATGAACATGTCTATCTGCTTGTAGCCTATGCCGGACATAGAAGGTAAATCTGGGCTATAGCCCTTTGCCGCTAAATCTTTCACTTCGTCTATTAGTCCTTGTTTTATCATCTCGTCCACCCTGGAGTCAATTCTACGATATAAATTGGCTCTGTGCATAGTTAAGCCAATGATTAGGATTGGGTATGGCAGTGGTTGTTTCTGCCATAGTCGGGAAACGGGTTGTCCTGTTGCCTGGCATATCTCTAAAGCTCTGATAA
>CAZUEB010000282.1:0-1952 GCA_964619115.1 uncultured Dehalococcoidales bacterium | reverse complement strand
AGCATGCGGGGTATACTTTGACACATAACTGTTGGGGGGTGTGACATGAAACTATCCTGCCTTCAAGAAAATCTGAGCAAGGGATTGGGCATAGTCAGCCGGGCTGTAGCCACAAGAAGTACCCTGCCCATCACGCAGAATGTCTTGATAGCCACTGACCAATCGCGTCTTAAGCTGGCTGCCACCAATCTGGAGATAGCCATCAGTTGCTGGGTTGGTGCCAAAATAGAGGAGGAAGGCGCCATTACCATCCCCGCCCGACTTTTAACCGAATTCATCAGCTCCCTCCCCAACGATAAAATTGATATCACCCTCACACAGCGCACACTTCAACTCAAATGTGCTCGTTTCGAGGCTCGAATCAACGGTCTCGATGCGCAGGATTTCCCGCCTATTCCTCAGGTGAGCGATGGCATAGCTACCAAAATCGAGATTGAGGCTTTGAGGAATGGGATTAGCCAGGTCGCTTTTGCTGCCGCCACTGAAGAGTCGCGCCCGGTGCTTACCGGGAATCAGCTTGAGTTCGACGGTGATAAATTGGCTCTGGCGGCTGCCGACGGCTTCAGATTGGCTGTTCATAACACTTCTCTACTGGAGCCGGTCAAGAATAAAACTGCCATAATCGTGCCGGCACGAGCTTTGAGCGAGTTAAGCCGTTTCCTCACCGACCAGGAAGAGCCGGTTGAAATCACGGTAAATCAGCAAAAGAGCCAGATTTTGTTCCGGCTAAAGAATATAGAGATGGTTTCGCAGCTTATACAGGGCGCATTCCCCAACTACTCGCAGCTCATTCCACAGAGCTATGTTACCCGTGCTGTTGTCGATGTGGCTGAGTTCTTGCGAGCTATAAGGATGGCATCTATTTTCGCCCGCGATGGCAGCGGCATCGTCCGGCTGGTCGTTACTCCCGGCGTCGAACTTACCCCGGGCAAATTGAATATCTCCGCCAAGGCTGAAGAGGTCGGAGACAATGTGGGCGAGATTGATGCCTTGATTGACGGCGAGGCGGCGAAGATTGCCTTCAATGCCAAATATCTCGCAGATGTCCTCTCTGTTCTGCACCAGAAGCAAGTCGCCCTGGAGACCACCACTTCCTCAAGCCCCGGCGTCCTCCGCCCCGTCGGCGTGGACAACTACGTCCACGTCGTCATGCCCATGTTTGTGCAGTGGTAAGCAAGCCAGCCATTATGCTGGTGAATGTGTCGGTGGTCTTTTAAGGTCACTGCCGTTAAAAAGTATTAAGGAGGGTGTAGAGATGGGCAAATCAAGCCTGTTCGTTAGTATGGTTGTGGCTATTTCCCTCGTTTTCACAGTCTCCTGTGTAAGCAAAGAAGTGCCAGTGGCGGAGACGTATTACGAGACTGAGTACAGGACAGAATATAGGACGGAAACTTATACTACAACAGAGGATGTGATGGTAGAGACCGTTGAAGGCTCCAATATACTTAGCCCTAAGTCCAAATGGAGAAGTGATTGGGTGTTCTTAGTCGGGAGCGGTGGAGCCGATTTTACCTATTACTATGGTTACGATATCAGTATACACGAGTATGTCCAGCCCTTGCGTGCGGAAGCTCAGACTGGAATCTCAGGTCCAGGTCCGGCACCAATTTTAGTGCAGAAACTTGCTGGGTATACAAGGAGTCAAGTGCAGGTTTCCCTGGGAATTAAACCTCAAATGTACAAGGGTATAATTTACACTATTGACCTTACGGATGCTTGCGACGATCCGAATGTTCCGTTCGTCGGTATGTTATTAGGCAAAGAACCTGTCGGATATGCGCCTGTTTTTGTCCCTGCTGAGGGATGCCAAGTTATTCAGCCTTGGGGGGATTGGTGGGTTAATTCCCTTAATGCATTGATAACGCCTGAACGTATTCTGGGTGAGCTGTTTCTAGGTAAAGGAACAACAGATAACAGCATTACTTTTGATGCTGGAAGTGTAAAGGAATTTG
>CAZUEB010000281.1:0-1956 GCA_964619115.1 uncultured Dehalococcoidales bacterium | reverse complement strand
ATTATTATTTCGAAATAGACCATGGTGAGTATCTATCATAGCATAGTCATTCTGCTTACCAGTGATAAATTGCATTTGGTTATGATGACAACAGCGTGTTCAATTTTTGGAGCACCTCGGAGAGAGTGCTTGTGGGCAGTGAACATAGCAGTTCTGCATTTCTAATACGCCAGTCCAGGTTTTTAACTTGATCAGAAAGGATGGTTCCCTCAACTGGCAATCCGACAGGAAGCAGCACTTCGAACGGGTAGCCTTTAATCCGGCTGGTGATAGGACAGAATATTGCCAATCCGGTCTTATTATTGTAACTACCGGGAGAAATAACTACAGCAGGCCGGCGTCCTGATTGCTCATGCCCTGCCCGCGGGTTCAAGGTGATCCACACTATATCACCACATTGCGGGACATACGTCGAGGCGCTCACCATAATTCATTTCCCATAGCTTTACCTGTATCAATCTCGTGATGCAGATTATTATTATTGATCTTTGCCAGCAGCCCTTTTAGTGTAAACCCGGATTCAACTAAAGGCGTTATTACCAGTTTCCCATCTGATACCAGTAGTTCAATGGATGTCTCTTTTTGGATACCTACTTCGGAAGCAAAGGATTTAGGTATTCGCAAAGCAAGGCTATTTCCCCACCGCTGTATGCGTGTTTTCAATTCAAACCCCCAGAGTAAAGTATATACAATGAAGATACTTCTTTTGCAGTTTCCTGTCAAGGTTGATACTGAGAGAGGGTATCAATGTCGCCCTCGCATCGGCCTTCTATTTCGTAATTTGGGAATTACTTTTGAAAAATCGGGCGATTGTTGCCTTTTCGATTTTTCCTTCCGCCGCGCTGAGAACGATCCCTTCGAAATCATTCTCCTCCGCATGAAAGTCTATTCCGTTTAGCATAAGAAAAACAACTGATGCCACAGCTCCTGTGCGCTTGTTGCCGTCAACAAAAGGATGATTCCGGACGATATGGAAAAGATAGGCAGCCGCCATTTCGTAAATATCCTTGTGGAGATAATTCCCGTCGAAAGTCGTAGAAGGCATGGCAACAGTGGACTTAAGTATTCCCACATCGCCAATGCCGGCGTGTCCACCATACCGTTTGATCTGGTCATGATGAATCTGTATAACCTCGTCGAGGCCCAGAAAAACGGGCTCTATCAACCTGCAAGCCTCTTGAGAGTACGCCCATACCTGGCATTTGTTTTTTCAAGCGCAGCGTTAAACCGGCGTCTCCTTTCCTCATCTCTTACAGGTGTAATCAGTAGTAATGAACCGTCTGTCGAAATCTCCAGCGGTGTTTCACTGTCTATATTTAGAAGTTCAATCACTCCCTTGTCTAAAACAAGAGCCAGGCTATTGCCATGCCTGGTAAGCTTTTTAAGCATAATTCTTACTCCTATAAGGTTACTACTATGTTATAACATTGTAGTAACTGGATGTAATGTTGTCAATTTGCACTGCGGCAATCAGTTTATGGATCGCCGGAATAAGCTTTTTACACTCAAGCAGAAGTTCGGAACTGCCCAGTATCGCCCACCATCCAAATAGCTGAAGCTAAAACGGTAACTATTCAAGACAGTTACCAAACCATCCAACTGCGAATTAATTTTTACTCTGCAATGAGCTGTTCATGTCTGACCTTTTCGATATCGGCGACGTAGCTTTTGGAGGCCATGAAGTAGCAGAAGGCGCCGAGGATACCCCCGGCAGAAGCTATGGTCATGGCAGTACCCAGGGCCTGTGCATTTTGCCCGAGTGCATCGGAGATAGCTCCTACAACATAAGGGCTCCAGCCTCCGCCAAAGACATACATGCAAAAGACAGCGAGTCCCACCACAAGGCCCTTTTGGGCTACCGGGGCGACATCCTGCGTCATAGCATTCAGGCTGGGCATGCCCATGACATTTAGCACGCCGTAACAAATTACCAGTATCATACCTATGTCCTTAAGC
>CAZUEB010000280.1:0-1983 GCA_964619115.1 uncultured Dehalococcoidales bacterium | reverse complement strand
TAGCCAAGCCTAATTTGACACCGCCGGAATCGCTCTTATGAATAACATCAGGTGAAACTATTTTCAGCACCACGGGGAAGCCCATCTTCTTGCTCAGGGTAATAGCTTCAGCCTTTGTTTGCACCAGTCTCGACTCAACGACAGGTATGCCCGCCTCTTTCAGTAATTCTTTCGACTCAATCTCAGTCAGTTGTGTCCTTTTTTCTTTTCTGGCTTGCTTCAATATCTCATTTTTGGTCATTTAAGCTCCCCCTTAGAGTCATCAAGTATAAAAGCAGCCTCAATTTTAGCTTATTTCATCGCTGCACGCAAAGCATAATGACAAACTATATTTCGGTAATGGATATATATCATTGATTATTATACAATCTGGTGGAACGAAGCGTTATTGTATAATTAATCAAAAGGAGCAAGTTGCCAAAATCGTCACAGGCTAGTCCTTCTCTTAAGTTAAAGGTTCTGGGTATTGCCGGCAGTCCCCGCCGCGATGGCAACACAGACCACCTGCTTCAACAGGTATTAGCTGGTGTTTCCAGCCAGGGAGCCGAAACGAAGACGGTTATACTTAGCGAGCTGAATATCGCACCATGCCGCCACTGCGACGGCTGTCTTAAAACCGGCAAATGCGTGATAGACGACGACATGCAATGGCTACACACTGACCTGCGAGAAGCTGACCGTATAGTTGTGGCTTCACCTATCTTTTTCATGGGGGTTACGGCGCAAACTAAAGCCATGATTGACCGCTGCCAGGCACTGTGGGTAATAAAATATGTACTCAAGCTTCCGGTAGCGATTAATCCCGGCAAAGAACGCAAGGGAATCTTTGTTTCGGTGGGTGGCACAAAGCTAACTAACCTGTTTCAGCCAGCCATGGCTACGGTCAAAAGCTGGTTCACCACCCTCGATATCGGTTACGCCGGCGAGCTGGTCTTCTCAGGAATTGATGAAAGCGAATCTATACATCTGCATCCAACAGCACTTAAAGATGCCTTTGCTATCGGTCAAAAGCTGGTCACCAAGTAATAAGCCAGGGAAATTTCCCCGTTAAAATAAGACCTGCTGCTAATACTTTATCAATTCAGTTCACTCGTGTTAAAATGTCTCGGTCTGAAATAGCAGCTTTAGTACTGGGAGACCACAAGTGCCAAATAAAAATAAGCAGGACTGGCAGGAAAATACATTAGCTCCAATCATCAAGCGCTTTCCTGAGAGACAGGATAAATTCGAGACCAGCTCCGGGACTGACATCTTGCCAGTTTATACCCCGGAAGATATTACAGATTTCGATTATTCTGCTGCCTTAGGCTACCCCGGAGAATACCCGTTCACGCGTGGAATACAACCCAACATGTATCGCGGTAGATTGTGGACAATGCGCCAATATGCCGGATTTGGCACTGCAGAGGAGTCTAACAAGCGTTACCGCTACCTGCTGGAACAGGGACAAACTGGCTTGAGCATCGCTTTCCAGCTGCCTACCCAGATTGGCTATGATTCAGACCACCCACTGGCTAAGGGTGAGGTCGGTAAAGTCGGTGTAGCTATAGATACTCTGGAGGATATGGAAATTCTATTTAAGGATATTCCTTTAGATAAGGTCAGTACATCCATGACCATAAATTCTACCGCTCCTGTCCTACTGGCTATGTATATTGCCCTGGCTAGGAAGCAAGGTGTTGACCTGGCGAAACTGGATGGGACCATTCAAAACGACATCCTTAAGGAATACATCGCTCGGGGCACGCATATTTTTCCGCCGCGACCATCAATGCGTCTGACCACGGACATATTTGCCTATTGCAGTCAATGTGTCCCACGATGGAATACCATCAGCATCAGCGGCTATCACATACGCGAAGCTGGCTCTACCGCAGCTCAGGAAATCGCTTTTACCCTGGCTAACGGCATCGCTTACGTTCAAGCAGCCATTGATGCCGGGCTGGACGTGGATGAATTTGCTGGCAGGCTCTCCTTCTTCTT
>CAZUEB010000279.1:0-1985 GCA_964619115.1 uncultured Dehalococcoidales bacterium | reverse complement strand
GTCTGGTGAAGATGCTCAAGAACTTCGGCAGCGGTCCAGTCCTGGTTAAAGTGCATGACACAGAGGTTGCTCTTGGTCGAGGAGTCGCTGAGAAGATAGTAGTTACTAGAAATAAAAGCGCATGCTAGAACAGGCGGGTGAAAAGGGTATTGTCGTCGCGCTTGCCGGAGCTCCCAATGTCGGCAAGAGCACTGTTTTTAATCTGCTGACCGGTCTCTCCCAGCACGTTGGTAACTGGCCCGGAAAGACGGTAGAACAAAAAACCGGCGTTATGCACTGCGGCAGCCTCACCATCAACTTCGTGGACTTGCCGGGTACATATAGCCTCACGGCCAACTCTGCGGAAGAACAAATTGCCAGGGATTACCTTGTAAAGGAAAAACCTGATGTGGTTGTCGCTGTCCTCAATGCGGCCAGCCTGGAGCGTAACCTCTATCTGGTTGCTGAACTTGTTGAACTAGCCCAGCGATTGATTATTGCTCTTAATATGACCGATGTAGCCCAGCAGCAGGGGATGGAAGTCAATCCCCAAACTCTGGAAAAGGCACTGAATATACCAGTCGTACCGATGGTGGCTAGTAAGAACCAGGGTCTGAGTGAACTTGTAAAGACAATTGAGTATGAGTCCCTTCAGCCTTTAAGGGCCCGCGATGTTAGACATATTGAGTCTGATAGCGAGATAAAGGCTGTCATCGACCATGTTGAAGGACTCTTGACCAATGATAGCATCGCTCCTTATCCGGGCCACTGGGTAGCAATGAAGCTACTCGAAGGTGACGAACAGATTAACAAATTGGTCAGGCAGCGCCTTCCCCAAACCAAGTGGTCCAAACTCGAACCCTTTCTGAAAGAGCACGAATCTGCTGCAGTCACTATAGCTACTCTCCGATTTGAGTGGGTCGAGAGAGTAGCGAGTATGGCCCAGGAAAAACCGCCACTTGGACAGGTTTCGTTGACCGAAAGGATTGACCGAGCTGCGACTCATCCGATACTCGGGTTGCTCATTCTTGTGGCGATTATGGGTATTGTTTTCTGGCTGGTCTACAGCATCGGCGTTCCGATACAGCGCTTTCTTGAAGTGAGTCTGATTGAAAGGGCTCGTCAATTAGTATATAGCTCTCTTCACTCAATGCCTGCCTGGGTGCCAGGCCTCTTTGGTGACGGCATTCTGGGCGGAGTGGGGATAGTCCTGACTTTCATTCCAATACTGTTTTTCTTCTTTTTCGCATGGGCGATACTCGAAGACACCGGATACATGGCAAGGGTCGCATTTGTTACCGACCGGTTCATGCACCTTATTGGACTGCATGGTAAGTCGGTCTTGCCTTTGGTATTGGGCTTCGGATGTAACGTCCCGGCGGTGATGGGCACGCGTATCATAGAATCAGAGCGGGCTCGCCTTTTAACGATATTACTTACGCCTTTGATTCCTTGCACTGGTAGAATGGCTGTAATCGCCGTGATTGCGGCGGCTTTTTTCGGAAGCCAGGCAACATTAGTCTCAATAGGCATTGTCCTGTTCAGTCTGCTTATGTTGGTAATCTCAGGTCTAATTATGAACCGATTTGTTCTCGCCGGTGAAAGAACAGCTCTGATAATGGAACTGCCGCTGTATCATTCGCCAAATCTCAAACTAATAGGATTGGTTAGCTGGCAACGAATTGTAGCTTTCGTCAAACGTGCTGGAACAATCATACTCATCGTCTCGATTATTGTCTGGCTATTGTCTATTTTCCCGGGAGGCAGTATTGAGGGAAGTTTTCTGGCTCAGATAGGAAAATGGCTTGAGCCTCTCGGAAAGCTAATGGGGCTTAACTGGCAGCTTATGGTAGCCCTGTTATCCAGCTTCGTTGCCAAAGAAAATACTATCGCAACGCTCGGTGTCTTGTTGGGAGGAACATCAGCCGGACTTACCCAGGCATTAAAACAAATGCTGGTCCCTGCTTCAGCTTTGGCCTTCCTGGTAGTCCAGGTTCTTTTTGTCC
>CAZUEB010000278.1:0-2021 GCA_964619115.1 uncultured Dehalococcoidales bacterium | reverse complement strand
ACCGAGGTAATCGGAAACAATGTGAGACATATCTTTCTGATTTTTGCCGGCAAAGGAATGTTCGTTGGCTTCTCCTACTCCTGTGATCCAGATTATTGGTTTTCCGCTATTCTTGGCTATGGCTTTTGCTGTCTCCTCTTCAGCCAGGATTAGAGCCGCGGCTCCTTCGCTGTATACGCATATCTCCAGTTCTTTGAAAGGGTAAACTATGTATCTCGAGTTCATTACCTCTTCAGGGGTTACCTGGTCAAATTGTCTTTGAGCATAAGGATTAGTTCTCGCCTGTTGGCTGAGCAGGGAGGATATCTGAGCAGTAATTTCTGGTTTCAGTGTTCCCGGGTATTCATCCATATACCCCAGGACTACTTCAGCGTAGCTATCCGAAGCGCTCCAGCCTATATTTTGCTCGAAGAATGTGTCACCTGACCAGGCAATGGTCTTGATGACCTCAGGTGTTGCTGACATAGAGCTAAAATCAAAGCAGTCGGTCGCCTTTTCAACACCTATGACCAGGGCTGTTTTGAACCTTTCTCCAGCCAGATAGGCATGGGCTGCTGATACAGTGTAAGCACCTGTTGCCCCTCCATTACTTATGCGTATGCCAAATTTATTTTGCATGCCTAATATGCCTTGTAATGGATGCTCTGGTATGCAAGCTCTTTCGAATATGTCGTTGTATATTCCGTAGAAGACAGAATCCACATCTTTGATAGAAATAGCTGCATCGGCTACTGCTTCCCGGGTTGCCATTTGAGCCAATTCATAATAAGTTTTCTGATACCACCTGCCCTTGAAAGGTGTTATCGCTGCACCTACAATTCCAACTCTTTTTGCCATATATTATTACCTCCCTTGGTTTTATCTAATTCGTGCAAAAGCTCTAGGTTACGTCTGTGGTTTATGTGTCAGACAGTTTTATTGCCCTGTGAAGACCCCTTTAGGGTCAAATAGCCTGAGCAGTGTTACCTCATCTTTGGTTGGTGGTGCAGCTTTCTTCAAATTTGGGGCTACCTCGAGTTCCCAGCCGATTTTTTCTTTTATCTCAGCTACGGCATCTTCTGCATTCTGCTTTGCTTTGGAGGGGATATAAGTCGTCAGCGTGAAGGTGTCTTTGTTCCCGAGCTTCTCTAACACCCCGACATCTGTAACAACTGTTCTTACGTTTTTGCCGGGAAAGGTGATGTATGGGACTTTTTCTATCAGTCTTGACTTACCTGCGCTAATCACGAGTATTGTTTCCCTGCTGCTGGTGGCTATATCGTTGGATCCTCCGGAGCCTACGAGGTATGCTACGCCTGGAATTTTTGTTGAATTTACATTTCCGAATTTGTCTGCCTGGCCTGCCGCCAGGACACCCATGCACTGATTTGTCGGGCCACCGACAAAGACGCCAAGCATTGTCTCGATATTGTTCAGGATTTTGCATGTCGGCATATTATGGTAGCCGAATATCGTTGGGTCTGACGCTCTCGGTAAATAGCCATACATGCCTATTTCAGCCATCATATCTACGTCGTATCCTTTTTCTTTGAGTCTGGGGGCAGCTAGCCATGTAGCCAGGTTAGACAGCCCTAAACCAGTCAATATAGTCTTATATTTCCCGGCGATGAATCTCTCGACTACTACATGTGCGGCAGTTATTACCATCTTTTCTGTAGGGTTTGGTTCTCTGTTAAAGTCTATTTTTGGTATTTCATTTGTTATCTCAGTTTTCCATGAGTCAGGATGAGCCTTTCCTTTGAGATACAGGAGCCTGTCTCTGCCGACTTTGGAAATGTAGTCGTTGTGGTCTTTGCAATCGAGTATCCAGCATTTTATCCACTTCAAGAATTTTTCCTTGTCCCTTGAGGCATTTCTAATGTCAGTAATAAAATCGTAGTCATCGAAATAGTGCTCGAACTCTGGTAAACCACAGTTTGTCATTCCACCGGGATGAGCTCCGAAGGGCACTTCGCATACCGCCTTGACCATGTAGGACGGGATTCGGACTAGATGTGAGTGTCTGCGTATATATTCTGTGG
>CAZUEB010000277.1:0-2024 GCA_964619115.1 uncultured Dehalococcoidales bacterium | reverse complement strand
ATGGACTGGTGAGGCCAGCTACGGATAGTGACCGAGCAACCAGAGCCATAGTTGATCTTGGCGCCATATCGCACAATATAGCGGGTATACGCAAGAAAATCGGACCCAGCCGGAGCTTGATGGCAGTAGTCAAAGCCGATGGCTACGGCCACGGGGCTGTGCAGGTAAGCCGCGTTGCCCTCGATAGTGGAGTAGACTGCCTCGGAGTGGCTATTCCCGAGGAAGGGAGGGTTCTCCGCGAGGCAGGCATCGAAGCACCAATCCTAGTGCTTGGGCTGGTTGACCCCAGTGAAGCTTTTAAAATTGTAAGTCAGCGGCTGGCACAGACAGTAGTTTCTGTTGAGCTAATGGAAGCCCTCGACTGTGAAGCTAGAAAAGCGGGTACGCAACTTAAGATTCACGTCAAGGTGGATACGGGGATGGGGCGGATCGGCATAACCCCAGAGGAAGCGGTCGCCTTCATCCGGCGAGTGCACACCTATAGAAACCTCCACTTGGAGGGAGTATTCAGTCACTTCTCCTGCGCAGATAAAATGGATAAATCCTTCTCCCGTAAGCAGCTCCAAATCTTCGAGAGAGTCCTTGGTGATCTTTCCGCTGCCGGTATAGAGATTCCGAACAGACACTTCGCCAACAGTGCCGGAATCCTTGACCTTCCCGAGTCCTATTATGACATGGTAAGACCTGGAATCATGATCTATGGTCTCTATCCCTCACAACAGGTAAGCCGAAGTATAGGACTGAAACCCGCCATGACCTTGATGACGAAGATTCGAGCGCTAAAAGTCGTTCCACCACGTACCCCTATCAGTTACTGTCGTACCTTTATCACACCCAGAAAATCCCTTGTCGCCACGCTCCCAATAGGATATGCCGATGGGTACAACCGTCTACTTTCAAACCGTGGCAGCGTCTTTATAAGAGATCGGCTTGTCCCATTGATCGGACAGGTATGCATGGATATGTGCATGGCTGATGTCACAGATCTACCTAGTGTGAAAATCGGCGATGAGGTTATTCTTTTTGGAACCAAACCATCCGTAGATGATTTAGCAAACCAGTTAGGCACAATTGTTAACGAGGTTATCTGTGCAGTAGGCAAGAGGGTTCCCCGCTTCTACATACATATAACAGGCGATTCAGGAGGTGCTTCTTTATGAAAGACGCTATTAGCCGGAGGGAAAATAACTACCTAACTGGAACGAAAACGCTACTTATCGGAAGGCGTCAGGTTGAAGAGCTGCTCAGTATGGCGGAAGCAATAGAAGTGGTGGGAAAAGCTTTCCTGCTTAAAACCCGGGAGAAAACAGTAATGCCCGCCAAAGTATACCTGGTCCTGACGCCATATCAAGGTGACTTTAGAGCCATGCCCGCTTACGTTGATGAAAGTGCTGGAGTGAAATGGGTGAGTGTTTACCCTGATAATCGGAGGTACAATCTGCCCACCGTGCTGGCAACAATTATCCTCTCCGACCCCGAAACTGGCTACCCTCTTGCTATAATAAATGGTACCTATATCACTAACCTTAGAACCGGTGCCGCTGGCGCTGTTGCGGTGAAGTACCTAGCGAGAAAGGATGCTGCTACCATTGGCATGATCGGGGCAGGCAAACAAGCGGAAACGCAGCTGCTGGCTTTAGGTGAAGTGGTGCCAGAGATTGAGGAAGTGAAGGTATTTGATATAGACGGGAACGCAGCTACTAGGTATGCGGAGAAGATGAGAGCTAAATTGAAGTTAACGATATGTCCGGTAGCAACTATTGAGGCAGCCGCGGCTGCTGATATTGTCGTGACTACCACCCCCTCTAAGGAACCGATTGTAAAACAAGAATATATTCGCCCCGGGACTCATATTAATGCGATTGGGGCGGATGCAGCGAGAAAGCAGGAGCTTGAATTAGGCTTACTGGCGATGGCCAAAGTGGTGGTCGATGATCTGGAACAAGCTTCCCACTCTGGCGAAATCAATGTCCCCTTGTCCGAGGGCAAGATGAAAATTGACCAGATTGATGGCAGTTTAGGAG
>CAZUEB010000276.1:0-2050 GCA_964619115.1 uncultured Dehalococcoidales bacterium | reverse complement strand
GCTGCTTGCTGTCTTGTCAGGCGCATTGTAGGTTGAAAAGTAATAGGCTGCGTTTTCTACGCCGCTGACGGGCACTGGCTCCCAGCCTTCGACTATACCTAGTGAAACGCGTTTCTGGCGAATCTTTTTTTCCGGCAGTCCTAAAATTTGTGACAGATATCGGTCTGAGAAGCCATCTTTCTTGGCTTGGATAAGCAGTTCATCTGGCAGTGATTTGCCTTTGTAACAGAGGATTTTCTCCTCTAATTCTACCAGCTCTTTCATCTGGTTGATGAACCAGGGTTTGATATAAGTCTTCTCATAGAGTTTCTGCACATCGGCGCCTTTGCGCAGAGCCTCGTACATTATGAACTGTCGCTCGCTCGTCGACTCGTTTAACATACTCAGCAGCTCGTCCACAGATTTCTGGTGAAAGTCCTTGGCAAAGCCTAATCCGTAGCGACCGTTCTCCAGAGAACGAATTGATTTCTGAAATGCTTCCTTGTAATTTTTGCCGATGCTCATGACCTCGCCCACAGCACGCATTTGCGTTCCGAGCTTATCCTCAGCATTTTTGAATTTCTCAAAAGCCCAGCGAGCAAACTTTATTACCACGTAGTCGCCTGATGGTGTGTATTTTTCCAGTGTCCCGTCTCGCCAGTATGGGATTTCGTCGAGTGTGAGACCGGCGGCTAATTTGGCTGAGATGAGGGCAATAGGGAAACCAGTAGCCTTGGAGGCTAGCGCTGAGGAGCGCGAAGTTCTGGGGTTTATTTCGATTACTACGACACGACCTGTTTTGGGTTCATGGGCGAATTGGATATTACAGCCCCCAATTATGTGTATTGCCTCAATGATTCGGTAGGAGTATTCCTGGAGGCGTTTTTGCAGCTTGGTATCGATTGTTAGCATAGGAGCTGCACAAAAGGAGTCTCCAGTGTGCACACCCATAGCATCGATATTCTCGATGAAGCATACGGTAATCATCTGATTCTTGGCATCACGGACGACTTCCAGCTCCAGTTCCTCCCATCCCAGAACTGATTCTTCTACCAGTACCTGCCCGATAAGGCTTGCCGAAATGCCACGACTGGCAACAATGCGTAATTCCTCCACATTATAGACAAGACCACCACCGGTTCCCCCCAGTGTATAGGCAGGGCGTATAACTACCGGATAGCCGAGCTCAGCGGCAACCTTTTCTGCGTCTTCAACGCTGTAGACCGCCTGGCTTCGGGGCATCTCTATCCCCAGGCGGTTCATAGTCTCTTTAAATGTGGTACGGTCTTCGCCGCTTTTAATGGCATCGACGTCAACACCGATGACTTTGACTCCGTATTTGTCAAGGACACCTGTGCGTGACAACTCGGCGCTGAGATTGAGACCTGTTTGTCCACCCAGGTTGGGCAGTAGGGCATCAGGACGTTCTTTTTCAATGATTTGGGTCATCATTTCCAGGTTGAGGGGTTCGATATAAGTGACGTCTGCCATTCCCGGGTCGGTCATGATAGTCGCCGGATTTGAATTTACCAGTACAATTTCATAGCCCAGACTTCGAAGGGCTTTGCAAGCCTGTGTTCCAGAGTAGTCAAATTCGCATGCCTGTCCTATTACGATGGGTCCTGAGCCGATAATCATTACCTTCTTGATGTCGTTACGTCTTGGCAAACCTGTCTCCTTTTTCTTTTTATACTGAATTGTCTCGATAGACCACTTTCCCAGCTACTATAGTCATGATGATTCTGCCTTTGAAATGGCAGCTATCGAATGGGGTGTTTTTGCCTTTGGAGGCAAAATCTCGATTGTCCACTGTCCATTCCTTATTTGGGTTGAAAAGAACAACATCAGCTCGGCAACCAGGTTTTAACGTGCCCAACTCTCCGTATTTAGTGCCGATAATTCTGGCTGGCTCAAATGTGAGCTTGGAGATTAGTGTCTTCATGTCTAGCTGGTGGTCATGCATCAGGTTAATGAGACAGGCGAGAGCTGTTTCCAGTCCGCTGATGCCAAAGGCTGCCAGCCCGAACTCGCACATTTTATCTACCAGGGTGTGAGGTGCGTGGTCTGTGGC
>CAZUEB010000275.1:0-2055 GCA_964619115.1 uncultured Dehalococcoidales bacterium | reverse complement strand
GCAAAGATAGCATCCTTGGGTATTATCCAGATTCCTGAAGGTAGAAAGATTTTCCCTTTACTGACAGTCAGGGAGAATTTGCAGGTGGGAGCTTATCTGCGAAAAGACGGGAAAGAGGTACACAGGTCGCTGGAGAAAGCGCTGGCTCTTTTCCCTGTCTTGAAGGACAAGCTCCATGCCAAGGGTCGAGCGGCTAGGTGGCGGGCAGCAGCAGATGCTGGCTGAAAAGATAAAGGAGATTAACCGTGAAGGAATGACGGTGGTGTTGGTGGAACAGAACGCACGTCTCGGGCTTATGCTGGCATCCTATGGTTATGTGTTCGGGAACGGTGAGCTAATATTGCAGGGCAAAACTTCGGGCCTGCTTAACAATGAGGATGTGAGGAAAGCGTATCTCGGAGTTTAGAAGTGCGTAGCAGCCAGTGGCTGGTCTTGGAAGCTTTTATGGAGGCTGTTGACAGATTGGAGGAATTAAATGCAGGATTATTCGTGGTTTAAGAGCTATGACCCTGGTGTACCGCATACGCTGCAGCCCTATCCGGAAATCACGGTTCTTGATGTTCTTGCTGATGCTGTGAGGCAGAGACCAAACCATCCCGTAGCCATCTTTCAGGGAAGGGAGGTATCCCTCTGCGAGGTGGAAGAACACAGCAATGCAATGGCTGCAGCGCTCATTGCCAACGGTGTTAAGAAAGGGGACAGGGTAATATCTCTTTTTCTAAATTGCCCGCAGAGCTTTATTGCCTTCTTTGCCATCTGGAAGGTGGGAGGCATTGTGGTACCGCTTAATCCATTTTATACGTCGTTTGAACTCGAGCGCTCGATAAATGATGTCGAAGCTGAGGTGGCAATAATAGGCTCGACGTATTATAAGACAATCAAATCCTTCCAGCCTCACACCAGGCTGTGCCTGGTGATTGTTTCAGATCTGGATACATATGCTGAGTTACCATCGAAGAAGGAGGGTGATTCGGTCAAGTTGGAAAAAGGAGATGTCTGGTGGAGCGATCTGACAGATAAGTATAATGGCGCACCACGTCCTGCCTCAAAAGTGGACAAATCGGATACCGCGCTCATATTGTTTAGTGGCGGTACCACGGGCATACCCAAAGGTTGTATGTGCAGCCATCATTCCATTGTCATTACCGCCACGTTTCTTAGAGCGTGGTACAAATCGGTGATAGTGGAGTGGCAGGACAAAGCGCTGGTGCCGCTGCCATTGTTTCATTCCTTCGGCATTTACGTTGCCTTCGGGGTGTCCCTGATGGTTCATGCCACTCAGGTACTTATTCAAAATCCGCGAGATATTAAAAATGTAGTCGATTCAATAAGAGACTACAAGATAGCCAGTGTCTCAGTTACCCCCACAACGTTGATAGCGATTTTGAATTACCGTGGCCTGAAGCCGGGTGACCTGAAGTCGTTAATCAGAGTAGGTTCAGGCGCGGCTCCGTTGATGTCCACCACCAAACAGCAATTTGAAAAATTGACCAGCGGGCCCATTATAGAAGGATACGGATTGACTGAATCAGGAATTGTTGGCGCTAACTTCCCGTTTAGAGGGAAATGGAAGCAGGGCTCGGTCGGTGTGCCGTCAATCGACGCCGTAGTACGCATAGTGGATCTCGAAACCGGCACCAGGAACCTTAAGCCAGGGGAAGAAGGCGAGGTCACTATCAAGGCGTTACAGCTAATGCAGGGATATTGGAAACGCCCTGATGAAACAGCAGAGACCTTGCGTAACGGGTGG
This sequence comes from uncultured Dehalococcoidales bacterium, assembly GCA_964619115.1. GTDB lineage: Bacteria > Chloroflexota > Dehalococcoidia > GIF9 > UBA5629 > 9FT-COMBO-48-23. The sequence goes on along the minus strand of CAZUEB010000275.1, from coordinate 305 downwards.
CTGTATACGGGTGACATCGGCTACATGGACGAAGAGGGTTTTCTATTCTTGACATCGCGGAAAAAAGACCTCATTAAGTGTGCTGGATTCCAGGTCTGGCCGCGCGAGGTGGAGGAGATACTTACGATGCATGATGCGATATCCGAAGTATGCGTTGCCGGAATCCCCGATCCCCGTCAGGTGGAAGCGGTTAAAGCATGGGTGGTGCTCAAAGAAGGACAATCAGCGACGCCGGAAGAACTGCAGCGATTTTGCCGGGAGAAGTTAACAGGCTATAAAATTCCCAGGTTCTTTGAGTTTCGCAA
>CAZUEB010000274.1:0-2111 GCA_964619115.1 uncultured Dehalococcoidales bacterium | reverse complement strand
GTGCTCTTCGCTGAGGGCGGAGGAGGGCGGCCGGGAGACGTAGATACCATGGAGTTTATCGTGGCAGGACTTGATTGCATGGCATTCGCGCACTACGCCAGGCTCAGCGGCCTTGTCCCTGTGGTAGGGATTGTGACCGGTTACTGCTTTGCAGGGAATGCGGCACTTCTGGGCCAAAGTGACGTGATCATTGCCACCAAAGACTCCAATATCGGGATGGCTGGCCCGGCAATGATTGAGGGTGGTGGCCTGGGTGTATTCAGACCGGAGGAGATCGGTCCCATGTCGGTACAGTCGCAAAACGGTGTTGTCGATATCCTTGCTGAGGATGACGCTGATGCGGTGCAGAAGACCAAACAGTATCTCTCCTACTTTCAAGGTAGTATAGGAGACTGGGACTGTGCGGACCAGCACATGTTACGTGAGATGGTCCCGGAAATGCGCCGCAAAGCATATGATGTCCGGAAAATTATCGATACCCTAGCGGACACGGGTTCTGTCCTGGAGCTTCGCCCGCAGTTCGGGGTGGGCATCGTCACGGCACTTGTTAGAATCGAAAGACATCCCTTCGGGCTGATGGCAAACAATGTATCTCACCTTGCAGGGGCAATAGATGCGGATGGCGCAGACAAAGCCTCCCGTTTCATTCAAATTTGCGATGCTTTCGACATTCCCATTGTTGTTCTTATCGATACCCCTGGATTCATGGTTGGCCCGGAGGCAGAAAAGACAGCCCAGGTGCGTCACTTCTGCCGTATATTCACCAACGCCGTCAACGCAACTACCCCAATTTTTAGCGTGGTGTTGCGCAGAGGATACGGTCTCGGCGCCCAGGCCATGGCAGGGGGAAGTTTTCATGCCTCCGACTTCATCGTATCATGGCCGACAGGCGAGTTTGGCGGCATGGGGCTGGAGGGCGCTGTACGACTCGGCTTCAGAAAAGAACTTGACGCCATCGAAGATCCCGAGAAACGCAAAGCGCTATTCGAAGAGTTGTTAGCCATGCATTACGAGCACGGAAAGGCGATCAATATGGCTGCTACCCTCGAGATTGACGATGTTATCGATCCGGCTGATACCCGCCACTGGATTATGGTCGGCTTGCGTTCTATGCCCGGACCTGAACGGCGCAGCGGTAAAAAACGGCCGAATATCGACTGCTGGTAAAGTCGATTGTTTTCCCATCAGCTAAAATGAAGTGGTGTAATGCCCCCACAACAGGGATTGATAAGAAGGAGCACAACATCACCGGCACCGTAAATTGAAGAGCAATTGCCTGAAATGGTTGTGACGAAATAAGGAACTGCTACAAGGCCGGAATAAGATGCTTCTTCTCAAACACGAGTTCGGGAACTGTCTAGAGAATATCAATACATTATTAAGCTATAATTTCATTTAACCCTTCAATAACCTGAGCCAATTCTTCCTGAGAGAGCTTGCCGATAAGCTTCCCCATCCTTTCCGTGGAAAGTGTTCGTACCTGGCTGATTTTAGCCCAGGAACGCTTGGGCAAGTTTCCGGTTTTCAACTCGAGAGTCAGGGGAAATCCGGCCTTTTGTGGTTGGCTGGTAATAGCAGTAGCGATAACGGTCCCGGAACGCTCATTGAAGACATCATGACTGAGAATCAATACTGGGCGCAAGCCAGCCTGCTCCTGGCCTCGTGCTGGACTCAAGTCAGCCCAGCGAACCTCGCCTCTTAATATTCCGGCCATTCTTTCACATCCTCAACAAGTCCTTCTTCGGCTAGTTCACTCTCAAATGCTGGATTAAGTTTGGCACTCTCTGCTATTAAGCGGACCTTTTTCAAACGTTGCAGCTTTTCGCTGACCGCTTCCTGAATAGCCTGACTGCGGCTCTGAAAAACGTTTTCCTCAACCAGCCTGTCCAGCTCACCGATTGACCGTTCGTCTAATGTAATAGCAATCTTTTCTTTGCTCATCACAACCTCCTGGTATGACATATTATCATACCAGGAGCGGATAATCAATCACTGTGGGAAACCAGTAATTGCCGAATGGCAGACATCAGCCTCTTCTTCTCAAACACGAGTTCGGGAACTGTCCAGTGCCACCCACCACTCAGGTAATATCATTACCTTTCTTTAGCTTC
>CAZUEB010000273.1:0-2171 GCA_964619115.1 uncultured Dehalococcoidales bacterium | reverse complement strand
TGGCTTTTTGTTCACCTGCTGCAGGACCCGCATTGATTTACGGAATGGCGAGCGATAACATCCGCATCGGACTCAGAAGCCTCCAGACTTTACCACCGGTACCGCGCTATGTTTTTCGTCTAAGTCTTCGGGATTTACAGTTCCTCGATAAATTCTTCTACTTTGTCTACCCAATCCTTGTCCACCGCATTGCCGCTCTCTTCCCAAATTATCCAGCAACTCCAGGTCTGGGGAACTCCTTGCCCAACCAAGATATGACCTTCCAGCCCTTTCCCCAGATTATCTTCCAGGATAAAGACGACATACTTCACATCTTCCAGAATTCTGAGCCCATTTTCGGTAGTCTTAATCTTGTCTATTTCTTCCTGTCGAACTAGTTGACTAACGGCTACGTCCTCGGTGAACCTGAACCTCAATTTAACCGCCCTGCTGGAGTCCTCTATCTCACGAATATCCTCTTGCGTTAATACACACTCTACCTCAACATTTGACTTACGAGTTGTATCTAGGAGGAATTCAGCCATCGGTGAGTTCACCCCGGCAATGAACTGCTCCTCACCATCTTTCAAAAGAAAGACTGAGTGATGCATAAGGTGCCAGGCTGGTGGTAATGGCGTAGTTTCTGGTGCAGGTGGTGGTGCAGAGGTAGGCGTCGTCTCTTTGGCACAACCAATCGGTATAGACAACAAAAATAGCGTTAGCAGCCCCATTACTATCTTTTTCATCATGTCTGAGCCTCCTATAGGCTTATCCCTGCTAACCATCTCTTTTAGTACACAAACTAATTGCAGCGCTCGTCAATCTGTAAAGAATAATCTTTGACTGTGCATTCAAAGGGTACATCGAACTCGTCACCGGAGTAGCGAATATGAGCTACTCCCTTAATTGTCCATATCACATTTCCCTCAGCCATTTCAGACCATAAGGCATGGTCCTCGTCTTTGGATATATACGGCAAGCGGAAGTCCACATTAGTTGTGCCGTAGGGTGCGATAGCTCTGTCCGGAAATTCTCCCCTTACCGGCCTCTCGGCCCCCCCTACAGCATGCCCATCTCCATAAACTGCATACCCAAACTTTTCTAAAATTACTGCTTCATCATTCGGATTATGTATTTTGAATTCAAACACCATCCTTGCGTACTTATACGCTAGCTGCTCCGGCATCCCTACGGGGCAATGTATGGAAAGCCTGGACACGCTTACTTCCAAAGACGGTTCGTTGATGTCCGGTACTGGAGTGGACGTTAATGTTGGCTCTGGGGTTGGTGCCGGCGCTGGAGCTATGCAACTACTGATGACAACAGCCAAAATCACTGCTGTCGCCACCGTTAGCATGAGGTAAGCTGTCCTGAAGACCAGCTTCTCATATTGCCGAAACAGAGCCTGAAAGGCTTCCATGTCGCCTGTCTGCCACTTCTCCATTTAACTCTCTATGAAATATATAGTCGATTTAGGTCAAAAAAGTTCATTATCATTTTAAGGTTTCCGCCGACCGAAAGTAAAAGCTCCAAAGTTAGTGCAGCACTAAATGGGGAGATAGCCTAGTACGGATAGGAGCAGAGTGCCATCGGCAATGCAGAGGCAAACAACATCAATACAAGAGGTTAGTCGTTACGCGAGCCGGACCTGAATTCGAATCTAATATTCCCAAAGTTTTACTTTCTGACGAAGTGTACAATTTAGGGGGTTTGGGAAAAATCAGCCACCCGAAAAAGGGCATTGACAACAACAAAAATAGGAGTATAATAGGCCTAGCTAATGTGAAATCACCTTAAAAACAAAGGACACAGGGTTGACGAGCATGATGGCGAGGAATGAGAAGGGCCCTGCCGCCGATTTGTTGAGGTCGGTGGTCAGTGCCCTTTGATCTAGAGGTTTGCAGAATATTGACAAGGGGGGTGATAGGTTTCGTTAGCAGAATAATTTTAGGCGAACCAAAATCTAAAAGGGAGGATTTTTAGATGAAAAAGAAAATGTTGTTGGCTCCTTTGACATTGTTGTTAATCGCGAGCTTGGTTGCCTGTGCGGCACCGGCACCAGCTCCAGCACCGGCACCAGCTCCAGCACCGGCACCAGCTCCAGCGCCGGCACCAGCGCCAGCGCCGGCACCAGCGCCAGCGCCGGTACCAGAGAAAGAAAAGCCACAATATGGTGGGACGCTCACCGTCCT
>CAZUEB010000272.1:1071-2180 GCA_964619115.1 uncultured Dehalococcoidales bacterium | reverse complement strand
CTCAAAAGGCACTTCCGGAGATACTGTTTACATCTACGAGGGCGGACGGGACTATTATTTGAAAGTCATTGCTGCCAATTTGAGCGATTGGACTATAACGATAGAAGACTACGCCAAGCAAAATTTAACCTGCCCTGTCCAAATAACCTACATCTATTACAAAGGTATGGACTACTTTCGCAGCACGGAGGCTGGCCATGAAATACCTGAGTTCGACGAGTATGTGGAAATCAAAAACCAGAGCTATTCTCCTCAGAACATAACGGGTTGGGTGCTGAAGAACATAACAAGAGGAGAGCCTGCATTTACCTTTCCACCCACCTTACCGTGTTCCTGCGAATTGTACGACAACTGGACAGATTGTATTGAACACTGCTATCCCCCACGCCCGTGTGTAATAGAACCGAATGAGAGCATTCGGGTCTACACTGGCGAACCACATTATGAATCGGGAGGTTTCTGTTTCTACTATTTGTCAGGTGACATCTGGAACAACAATACGCCCGATACAGCCGTTCTATATAATGTTGAAGGGCAGGAGGTGTCTAGAAAAAGCTACGTGATACCGACTGAGGATAGTGTTACATCAGATAATTAGCTCGGGTCAGTCCAGATAAGGCGGCAAACAACAGGTTGAAGACCAATTCTGCCTACTGTATAATTTCAGAAACTTGACAATTTAGCTATTGCTTTCCCTGAACCATCAGATGTATAATCTTTATAATATAGATTGGGACTTAAAAAAGATAAGTAGTTAAAGTTTAGCAGGGACAGAAGAAATATAGAGAGCTGAAATATGCAACAAAGGTGCCCTAATTGCGGTGCGCCAACCGTGCCAGGCCAGCGGTTTTGCGGCGGCTGTGGTGCTCAGATGAGCCTCTCTTGCCCTCAGTGTAGAATCACAGTCAGCCCTGGAACCAGGTTTTGTCCTAACTGCGGGGCTACGCTGGGCGGAGGTATGCCCCAGCAGCCCGGCTGGGGACAGCAGGCAGGCGGTATGCCACCACAACAGCCCGGCTGGGGACAGCAGCCAGGCGGTATGCCACCACAGCAGCCCGGCTGGGGACAGCAGGCAGGCGGTATGCCACCACAACAGGCAGGCTGGGGAC
>CAZUEB010000272.1:0-1061 GCA_964619115.1 uncultured Dehalococcoidales bacterium | reverse complement strand
GCTGGGGACAACAACCAGCATGGGCACCGCCAGCACCAAGTAGCCAATCATCATCGTCTAAAAGACCTCTTCTCATACTATTGTTATTAGTCCTACTTATTGGACTTGGAGTACTAACTTACCTGTATACACCAATTGGTGATACCATAAAAGACCTTCTCGGAACTGCCACCGGTGGCACCGGTTCTAGCCTAGATATCTCAAAACCAACGATCTCAAATGTTCAGGCGGGTGCGGGTCAAACGAGCGCCGTTATTACCTGGACAACCAATGAGCCAGCCAGCAGCCAGGTTGAATACGGCACAAATAAGGAACAAGCTTCGCTTTCCACGCTACAAGATGACCCAACTAGTGGCACTTCTTTGGGAGTCGTTACCCACTCCGTAACTCTGACTGGACTCACCCCAAGCAACCCCGCAGGCAACATCCAGTACTATTACAGGGTTAAGTCAAAGGATGCAGCCGGGAACGAGGCGGTGTCAGAGTGGAAAACCTTCAACACGGCACTTTCCGATACATAATCACAGCCGCCCTTGACATGAGCTCCAGGCAGATAGCAGCCAGTTTTTCAGCTTTTTCCGTTTTACCGCCGCAAGTTGTATAATCAGTGCGGGCATTATGTATAAACTTGAAAGCAAGGTAAAGGCGATTATGAGATACATATTTCTGCTAGCCATCATTGCTATTTTACTTTTGTCCATGGGCTGTGCTCAGATGAATAAGGCGCCTCGCCATACAGCCGGCGAGGTGATAATGATAGCCAAGAGCTTCAACCCTCAATGCCGGGTGCAAGTAGCTTCCGAGAAATGTGGCTGAGGTTCCCCTACTCCTCAGTATGAGGAGGCTGACCCGATTTTCACCACTGAGTACGTGGGTAAAGGAATATGGAGTATAAGCAAAGCCTGTCCCATAAACTCAGAATATGACTATCACTGGTATTTCTACGACAATACCAATGAATTAGTATGGAAGTAAAACTCATACCGGACGATTTAAAAAGAACTGAGGTCAAAAGTGAGTGACATTCTGGATGAAGCCCAGGCATTGGTTCAATGCAAGGC
>CAZUEB010000271.1:0-2190 GCA_964619115.1 uncultured Dehalococcoidales bacterium | reverse complement strand
CACGATGCCGGCTACCCGTCGAGCGCCGTCATTGATGGCTGCCAAATCTGCCCTGATGTCAGGCGGGACGTCATCCCGGTCCACCAGCAACTGGGCGTAGCCGGTTACTGCTGTAAGGGGATTATTTATCTCATGGGCAACGCCGGCTGCCATCTCGCCCACGGAAGCCAGGCGACTGGTAGCCTGAGCCTTTAGCTCCAGTCGCATGCGTTCCTCTTCAGCCATCTTGCGCTCGGTAACGTCGCGAGAAATTCCGCGAAATCCGATAATCTTCCCTCTCTCGTCTCGTAAAGGAAAAATCGACCGTTCCGTAAATATTAGGCTACCGTCCCTTGCGATGGCTACAGCAGGAATTCCTTTCACTGGCTCACCCGTCCGATATACCCTATTGAAGGTTTTGAATCTGTCATCGGAGCGCTCCCTGGGTGTGTAATCTCTGTAACTCATTCCGATTAACTCTTCCCTGGAACGTCCAAGGCGACGACACAGTGAATCGTTGACAAAGGTAAAATTACCGGCAAGGTCTACCTCATAATAGCTCTCTTCCATTTCTTCCAGTATGGTTCGATACCTCTCCTCGGATCGCCACAGCATCTCCTCCGCCTGCTTGCGCTCGGTGATGTCCTGATACACTACCTGAAATTGCCTCTTGCCATTCCATTGCACTTCTACACGAGATACGGCTAAATGACGAACTTCGCCACTCTTGCGCACGATGCTTACTTCATAGTCTGCCGGGACGAATTCCCCGCGTCTCCTATTCTCCTGCCGTTCCTTGTGCTCGGCATAGCTTTCCGGGGTATAGCGCTCCCTGGTTGGGGTGGCTTTCAGCTCTTCAACATTGCTGTAGCCGCAGATATCCAGAAGAGCCCGGTTGGCATAAATGGTCTCTCCGTCCTCGGTAACGATGCGTATGCCCAGAGGCGAGTTTTCTATTGAGTCACGGAAGTTCTGCTCCGAGCGGCGTAGAGATTCCTCCATGCGCTTGCGCCCGGTGATGTCACGGATATTGCACTGAAACACCTCTTGATGGTTTACCTTGTATCTATTGGCGACAACCTCCACATGAACTATCCGCCCATCCTTGGACTGAAGAGGTAAGTGCTCGTAACGGACATAACCTTCCTCTTTCAGTTCTTCGTAGGCGGCTTTACTTGCCACTATATCTTGGAACGTACCGATTTCCCAGAGATGCTTTCCCTGAAGTTCCTCCTGAGTGTACCCCAGCATATCTTTAATAAATGGGTTAGCGTCATTGATTGTCCCTGTTTTTCCATCAAGTATTAATATAGCATCTTGAGCTGTCTCAAAGAGACGCCTGTAACGCACTTCAGAGTCTCTTAGCTGTTCTTCCCCATGCTTGCGCTCGGTGATGTCAGTGAATGAAATCAAACCTGCCGGTTTTCCTTGATAACCTATGATTGCCCCGACTGCGCTTACCCACATTCCCTTACCAGACTTGTTCACCAATTGGAACTCGTTTATTTGCCTTTCGTCCTTTTCAAACATGTCATTTTTGATAGTTTCGAGAACACGCTCCCTTTCCTGAGATGGTACGAAGTCGAATGGATTTACTCCGAGCGCTTCTTCTACAGATTCAAAACCAAAAATTTGGGCGGCAGCTTCATTGACCAGCAACACTTTCATTGTCTCGTCTATAACACACAAACCGTTGATATTGATGTCGAATAGAATTCTATACCGCTCCATTGATAGCCTCAATGCCTCCTCTGCCTGGTACAGCGCCTGATACTCCAGCCTTCGCCTCCGCTGCCAGATGAAACCGATGCCGGCAAGCGCGGCAATCAGCAATCCAGCGAAGAAAGCTAAAATCATGCTAGCCCGAGAGCGCCATGCCGCAAGCGCCTCGCTGATATCGATTTTAGCTACCAAATACCATGGGGAGTCGGGGATATGCTTCAGGACAGCTAATACCTCTACTCCGCGGTAATCTTTGCCTTCGACGATGCCTTCTTTTCCTGTAACAGCCATGACAGCCGGGACTTCCTGCTGGCTCAAGGGGATTCTCAATTTGAAAGCGGTGTCTTTCTGGTGACGCAGCTCGTTCAAAAACAACACCTGGTCGCCATCGCGTTCCACCAGCAAAGTCTCGGCGGTTTCACTCGGCATAGGCGAGGACTGCAACAGCGGGTAAAGATATTGAGCCGGGTCGATGCAGAAGACCACGGC
>CAZUEB010000270.1:0-2196 GCA_964619115.1 uncultured Dehalococcoidales bacterium | reverse complement strand
GACATTTTTTCTGTCTTTGCTTTTCCACCCATTTATTTCCTCCTTCTGTAACAAAATCTGTAGTATACTAATAATACTACCGATAATCTTACATTGTCAAGTGTTGATGCCTTAGACCGGGATTTACTTCACCGATTGCGCATTTCCGCTTTCGGTGAGACTTCGGGGCACTGCTGCACATTCCTGACTATTGGTCACCAATAACTACTCAATACACAAACGCGTTAGATTGCACCTTTTGGCGTCTTGTTGCTTCCACTCATTGATGCAAGCGCTTGGCTTCTTCCCACAAGGCGTTCTGCTCATCCAGGGACATGCTGGCTAAGCTGAGACCTCGCTCACGGCAGAGTTTTTCCATGCACCCAAAGCGACGGCAGAAGCGCTGGTTAGCCGAGCGTAGCGACATCTCCAGGTCTATGTCCAACCTGCGCGCCACATTTGCCAGGGTGAACAGCAAATCGCCGAACTCTTTGGCTCTCTCCTGCTGGTCGGGAGCCTGTTTAATCTCCGCCACCTCTTCAGCCAGCTTGTCTATTATTTCTTCCACCTTCTCCCAATCGAAGCCAACCCCGGCTACCCGCCGCTGAATAGATTGGCTGTATGACAGGGCTGGCATTTGTTCGGGCACGCCGGCTAAAAGCGATTCCCCTTCCTCACGTTCTTCCCGCTTCAAAGCCTGCCAGTTCAGCGCCACCTCGTCAGCATCCTGCACTTTCTGGCTCCCGAAGACGTGGGGATGACGATGAATCAGCTTGTTGCTGATACCGCGGACGACGTCTTCGATATCGAATTGCCCTGCCTCGGCGGCAATCCAGGCATGAAGCATAATCTGCAATAGAAGGTCGCCTAGCTCCTCACAGAGCTTCTGCGGGGTTCCATCCTCCAGGGCTTGCAATACCTCGTAGCACTCCTCAACAAGGTAAGGGCTCAATGAGGCATGAGTTTGCTTCTTATCCCAGGGGCAGCCATCCGGACCACGCAGCCTGGCAATGATTTCCTTGAGTTCAGCGAAGCTGTCCGGACTATCTTTATCAGGCAAATGCGACTCCCAATGAGAATTTGCTTGTTCCGGCGCAATTATAATAGGGGCGGGCATGGGTTGGCAATGGCAACGTTTACATCCCCACGGTGAGATTCTTTGCGGAGTTTATCCTGAGCCGGGATACATTCTTCGACAGGCTCAGAATGAGCGGAATGAAGAGCGTAATGGGCGGAATAATGAGCTTGATGAGCGGAATGGGCGGAATAATGAGCTTGATGAGCGGAATAAAGAGCGTATTGGGCGGAATAATAAGCTTAACGAGCGGAATGAAGAGCTTGATGAAAACGCGAAGGGCTCAGCGTGATAAGGGAAACAGCTAAGGATGGCAAGAGGGATGGTTGATACAGGCAAGCAGAACCAGGACCTATCTTCTCATGCCCAGGGCAATCATAACGAAATAGAATAATTGAGCCACCGCCTGGAGCGTAGCCGCCACATAGGTAAGGGCGGCGGCAGATAGAACAGCGCTGGCTCCGTCATACTCCTGGGTAGAAACCATGCCGGTGCTGCGCAACATTTGCCTGGCCCGATTGCTGGCGTTGAACTCGACAGGCAATGTCACCAGGCTGAAAATCACCGCCAGGGAGAAGAGAAAAACGCCAGCCCAGACAACAGCCATACCGAACGTGGCGCCGAACATCATCAGAAACATGCCCAGGATAACACAGATAAAGCCGAAACTGCTGCCCAGGTTAGCCGCCGGCACTAAAGAGGTGCGAAACCTGAGAAAGGCATAGCCGGACTTATCTTGTACGGCATGTCCTACCTCGTGAGCCACGATTCCAAGCGCGGCAACGGACGGTGTATTAGCCACCGCCGGCGAGAGTCGTAACACTTTTTTACCCGGGTCGTAGTGGTCGCCAAGCTTACTTTTTACACCTTCAACCCTGACATTTTCAAGTCGTTGGCACGAAGCAAAATTCCGGCTGCCTCGGCTCCGGTGATGCGCTGAGAATTAGCCACCCTGGAATATTTTTTGAAGGCAGAGTTCACCTTTATCTGGGCATAAATCATAAAGACAAAGGGCGGCAGCATTACCAGAAACCACAGCGGGTCAAAGAAAAACATTATCTAAATCACTCCCGAATGCAATTTAATTTTAATCAAACCGTGGAATCCTGTCAAAGCAAACGGCTGCCGATAAAATCCCGCTG
>CAZUEB010000269.1:0-2209 GCA_964619115.1 uncultured Dehalococcoidales bacterium | reverse complement strand
CTTTCATGCTTTGCCTTTGCGTTTGTTTTAGCTTCAGTATGTAACAAAAAGTGCTCTTGTGATAGGAGATAACCTAGCTAGATAATCCCCCCTTCTCTCGCTGACAGACACATCCTTGGGAAAAGAAAAGCCCTGCTGTAATGGCAGGGCTTTTGAGGGGAATCGGAGGCTGAATAGCGAGCTCAAGGCATAGCTGGCGGTCTCCTTGACCTGCGGCTTTTGGTTGGTGCCCTCCTGGAATACTTATGTGCCCTCCTTTTATCCCTGAAATATTCCAGCCCCCGTTCAGGGTAAAGAGTGAGCTGGGGATTAGACCATTGGTGGTCAGGTGCTTCGATGCCCTTGGTAGTCAGGCGGTAATATCTCCGTGGTGGTGCTGAGGGGCAGTAGTCTTGCATGGATGCCGGCTCTTCGGTACCAGTGAACTCAACCCATCCCAATTGCTTAAGCCAATGGAAATAGCGTTGAAAGCTATGATAGCGGCACTTGACTAATTTGTATGGGATCCGGCTCATGAGATATTCCAGCCGTTCAGCGTACTCCTGTTCGTTATAGATGGGGTTACCTTGTCTGATCCTGTCCTCATTCTCCCAGGCTATGACATCCTCACTATAAGCTCTATGTAAAGCCAGTTTGTAGTGGTAGAAGATGTCTTCCTGACAAGCACCGATTTGAGGATCAATGCTGGGGCTGCCCTCAGGGCCAAGGCCGAGTAGGAAGTTCTTGATAAATTCACCACACCCGAAAGCGCGCACGAAGCCACCCCTACCGGGTCTGAGCGGCAGTGGTGTCATTTCTCGCTCCCAGTCTCTCCGGTATTGGTTTGGTACATCTTAACCTGTATGCCGAACATTTGGCAGCCCTGTGCTAGGGCAGAGGCAAAGTTGGAGATTAGAACCTCTCTAGACTCAGGTGGTACTACATCAAGTTTTAATTTTAGAGAACCATTAGCGGGATCAGTATAGATATAAGCTGTCCCGCCAATTCCGCTCTGCCGGGCTTTTTGCGTGGCAATTTGGAGTTGCTGCTCAAGGCTCTGATTAGACATCGGCGAATACCTCCTTTACTTCATCTGCAGTCATTTGCTTCACACCAGAAGTAAATGCGGGCGGTTGACCCTGAGGTGCGCTCGGCTGAGGTGCTTGACTTGGAGGGCTTGAATCTCCAGGTGGTTGCCCAAAGCCACCGAATAAGCTGAAAAGCCGGCCAAATGCCTGGCCGAAATAAGGCTGGATGGCTTGTGCAAACATGGAAGCAATGGGATTAGGGCTTGTGGTCGTGGCCGATTGGCGGATTGCCTCCAAGACTTGCTGCCCGACTATGGCCGCAGCTTGCTCAGCAGCTGCCTGGGCCACCTCGCCACTCCCGGATTTCGCCTCACGCAGAACTCGTAGCTGGGTCTCCGTCACCAGTGCCTGCGCAGAGGCCAACCCTTGGAGTATTAGTACATCCTGCATCACTGAACGCCTCGCTGTTTCATACACCAGAAGTGCATCGACAAATGTCTGTCGCCGGTCACCATCAACGAACGAGAGATGCTCGATAAGGTACTCGGGAACTATGGTTTGCTTGACGTCCAGCTTAGAAGGCAAGTCTAGTCCCGTTGTCTCAGAGTTATTGGACTTCTTAGCCTCAGCAGGTATATCACCATATCGTTTCTTATATTCCTTGATGGCGGCATCAACGGTGCGTTCAGCATGATCCAAGTCATTGATCAATTGACTGCGGGTGTACCCCTTTCGGAGCAGACCTATTATCCGTTCCTTTACGCTTATATCATCTGATATTTTGGTCATTATTAATTGTTACCTCCTTAAGTTTATTTGTTGTTATGCAGGTCCCTGCAAAGAAACTGCATTCTAGTCATGCGTCAACCAAAGGGCGTCCTTACTAATGGCGGCGATCGGCTAGTGACCATTCCAAGAGAGCTTTCACCTTTTGCTCCTCCAACTCGTTGCTTCAAGAGCAAGGAAATCAATAGTTGTGCAGGCCGTGAGTATAGCGAATAGAATACCGGATGGAGGTTAATATCCAGTCCAGTCCAGTACTCGTCGGAGTAGGGCACCAAGGAGGTAATGTTGAGGCGAGTGTACCGATAAAACAAGAGGTGGACGAGTATATTGACTTTCATCTTCCACCTCCAACGGTAGCAGATATAAAAAGCTCAACGGGGAGTCTTTTGATGTTGTAGCAAGAACTTGGTTAAAGT
>CAZUEB010000268.1:0-2218 GCA_964619115.1 uncultured Dehalococcoidales bacterium | reverse complement strand
CTTTTGTAAACACCACCTGCCCGAAGTGCTCCTCGCCGGCAAAGCGGGAGACCGATACCATGGACACCTTCATGTGCTCATCGTGGTATTTTCTGCGTTATACCAGCCCCGGCGTTGACAATTATCCTTTTGACAAAAAAAACCTGAAGCACTGGATGCCGGTTGATTTGTACACCGGCGGCGCCGAGCATGCCGTCATGCATCTTCTCTATTCCCGCTTCTTTATCAGGGCAATCAGGGATTGCGGCATTGTTGATTTCGATGAACCCTTTATGAAGCTGTTCAATCAGGGGACGATAATCTATCAGGGTGATAAGATGAGCAAGTCCCGGGGCAATGTGGTTACGCCTGATGTCTATGTGTCTGAGATTGGAGCTGATGCCGTTAGAGCCTATTTGATGTTCATCGGTCCCTGGGAGCTGGGTGGGGAGTGGAGCGACCAGGGCATTGTGGGCATGAGCCGCTGGGTCAATCGTGTCTGGAACCTGGTGACAGCCGGCTATACGGAAAAGAAAGTTGACCCTGACGCAGACAAGGAATTGAGGCGGCTTATTCACCAGACTATTAAAAGGGTGACCAATGACATGGAGCGTTTCCGCTTCAACACCATGCTGGCGGCGTTGATGGAGTTCACCAACTATCTGGGCAAGGTACAGGAAGGGGGCACGGTTTCTGTTTCTTTGTGGAATGAGGCTATAGCCGATTTGCTGCTGCTACTGGCGCCGACGGCTCCGCACCTTACCGAAGAGCTATGGGAAAGGACCGGTCATGCTTACAGCATCCACAACCAGCCCTGGCCTAAGTGGGATGAGGGGCTGGCTAAGGAAGAGGAAGTCACGCTGGTCATACAGGTAAACGGCAAAGTGCGGGACAAAGTTACCGTGCCGGTATCCATCACTGAAGCCGAGGCTAAAAATCTGGCGGTGAGCAGTGAGCGGGTTAAAGCCTATGTTAAAGACAACAAGGTCGCCAAAATTATCTACGTCCCCCAGCGGCTGGTCAATATAGTGGTGGGGTGATATCACCGACTGGTCTACTAAGGTAGTTTTTGGGCATAGAATGGCTAATTCGAAGGTAGTTATTAGAAATAAAAAGGAGCTCCAAGAAGCTATCTTGCAGGAAAAAGCGAGAGGGGTTCCCGATATAGCGATCGGCCAGAAATATGGAGTTACATTCAAATATATTGAGAAGCTTATTACTCAGTCAAAAGGAATTGCTGTTAGTGCTTTTAAAGAGTCCAAGAAAATAAAAACGCTTTTTCCAAAGGATTTCAAAGAAGAACAGACTACAGTCTGGAGTTTTAAACAAAGGGGCAATTGGGCAACTCATAGTGGAGAGTATCGGGGGAATTGGTCGCCTTATATCCCAAGAAATGTGATTCTCAGATATTCAAAGCCTGGCGAATTGGTTTTAGATTATTTCTGTGGTGCAGGGACAACAGTTGTAGAGTGTCAACTCCTGGGGAGGAAGTGTATAGCCCTTGATATCAACGACAAGGCTATCGAACTAGCGAAAAAGAATGTGGATTTTAAAATAGATGCCGAGCAGTTCATGTTCGTTGATGATGAAATTCACCTCCGCACTCACGAGTCCCAGTTATTAGTTGGCGATGCGAGAGACTTATCATTTTTGGACAAGGACTCCGTAGATTTAATCTGCGCCCATCCTCCTTATGCAAATATCATTCATTACACTGATTTTGAACAGGGGGATTTGTCTTATTTTGAGATCGATGATTTTTTGAAAGAGATGTCCAAGGTTGCAACAGAAAGTTTTAGAGTGCTAAAGCCGGGCAGGCAATGTGCAATCCTAATAGGTGATATGCGACGGAAGAAGCATGTGATTCCCTTGGGGTTTAAGCTTATAAATGTTTATTTAGATGCTGGCTTTAAATTGAAAGAGCTTGTTATCAAACGTCAACACAACTGCAAGACTACCGGATTTTGGTATACCAGTAGTATAAAGAATAACTTCCTTCTATTAGCCCACGAGTATTTGCCAATTTTTGAGAAACCAAAATCACTAATCCCCTTAAGTGTGGGGGAAAGCTTGGCTGATTACGCCTGGATTGCTCCCACGTTGGCAAGGCCGACTCTCAAAAAGTTAGATGAATTTGAAACCACAACTGTATGGGTCTTGCCAGAGAAGGATTTCGAAGCGCGTCTGAATAAGAATGTGATTGATAGATATTCGAATGGGGCTGGATACTCTACTATAA
>CAZUEB010000267.1:0-2227 GCA_964619115.1 uncultured Dehalococcoidales bacterium | reverse complement strand
CCCTTAACCCGGCTGGCGTTGGCCAGTACCGCAGCTTCAAGCCCATCCTCCGACCCCATCACCTTTACCATTCCCTGCCACAGTTGGTCGGCTATTCTATCATACTCCACGCTTTTAGGCAGGCGGCAAGGCGTTGAATGAGGGTATCTGATCATGCGGAAGCACATCAGCCGGGGTGCTCCTCCCCAGCCGGCGGAGACATGGAACCTGGTGCCACACTCTTCGCACTCCAGAACGTGCTGGGTAATATATGTCCTTCTGGTATTACGCGGACTCAATGTCTTGTTATGAGCCCGCCTCCGCTTTGCTGCCTCCCATACCTCGTCGGTGATAATGGCCGGCATAGATACAGGAATCCATTTCTGAGGCGGGCGCGGTTTCCTGCCGTGCGCTCCGGTGTTGCGGTGGCCCCGGCCCGCGTAGAACTCCTGCGAAACAAGGTTAGAGACCGTCTTCTCCGCCCAACCGAGCCGGGAGTTGAGCTTTGTGGGAACGCCTTCAGCGTTAAGGTGGGAAGCGATTTCGCTGGGCGACATCCCATCAATATACCAGTTGAAAATTTGCCTTACCCATTTGGCTTCGGCATCGTCAATTACCCAACGATGAGTCTCAGAGTCATAGTCGTAGCCATAAGCGGCTTTTACGTGGTGGTATCCGGCTTTCATCTTGGCTTCTCTACCCATCGTTGTCCTCTGGACGATGCTCTCCACCTCAATCCGCCCCAGCACCGCCCGAATTTCAAAGGTGGTTCGGTCAAAGGGTTCAGCTACTGTTTCTATGGTTACCCCCGTCTCCTCCAGGACCTCCATAAGCGCAGCGCAGGGATAGATACCTCTGGCCAGCCGGTCTGTTTTCCAGGCGATGATGACATCGAAGACTCCCTGCCTGGCTTCCTTCAGCATCTGCAGGAAGCTTGGGCGTTTCTTATTCATACCACTGCCAATATCCTGGTACATAGCTACGACAGCGTAGCCCTTCTCCTGGCAGTATTCGCGGCAGAGCCGTTCTTGCTCACCAAGGCTGGCTTTGTCTTCTTCATCCTGCGCGGCTGTTGAAACCCGCTTATAGACTGCTGCTCTCTTTTCCATCATTTTCTCCTCCCGTAAGTAATCGAAATACCTTTTCCCAGGCGTCTCTTCCAGTTGAGCTGGATTCACCCAGGGCAAAGCTAGTTGTGGTGTCTCCCTTCAGCAGGCTGAGACCTCGGGCGATAAACTGCCGGTACGGCTCAAAAATTTCTTTCCTTTCGGCAAAATACGCCTCCAGTACCTTCTGTGAGTCTTTCTCTCTAAGCTGTTCGCCCAGCGCGGGCCTACGGCTCGCCAGTTGGCGTACCTCGTCAGCATTGCCTATCATTAGCATTGTTGAAAGCTTCATTACTCCCTCACCGCCAATTTCCTCAAGGCAAGCCTCGACACGCTTTTGGCATGCCACCGGAGGCCCAAGTCGCCCACCCTTGTTAACTGACGAAAAAGCCTCCAAAAACCATCTTCCCAGTTCATCCATAGTCGCTCACTCCCTTGTTACCCTTGACTTTGAGATTTGTATCGCACAATAGCCCGGCCGCACCGGCTGCAAACAGCCTGATTCCAACTCACATGCCACATAAGTGGCGCTCTACAGTCCGGGTATGGACATTGCATGTTCTCCCATTCCGCCTCCGGCGCCTTTGCCGCGGGGACCTCAGTTACCTTCTCCTCCAGGGGACGGAACTCGCCGTGCCGTGTCGCCTTCCTTAACTGAATATCCCTGATTCTATTCTCCAGACTGCCAATTATCTGCTCAGGTGTGGCATGCGGGTTGAGAATGGTGGCGGTAAAGGGGTCGCAGATTACCTCCACGTCGCCGTGATAGCCGAACTTTCTGAGGTCTTCAGGCCAGTATAGTCGCGGATATTTATCATTTGGGTCAATCTTAATAATAGGCATTTTTCTATCTCCTAATTTATCCTATTTTATCCCAAAGCCAGAGTTTTGTCAAGTCCCCTATAGGACAAAAAGAAGGCTGTCTGCGAAGAGTTTAGCTATGCAGCTTTTCTTTCCCCACCGCATGCGTGTAGCTATGCAGGAAACTGTAACTCTGCTGTATCGGCGTGCTCACAACAGTAATCTGGCTGCTCTTGTCTTCCGCTATGACAGTCGTTTCTTGTTGAGTATCTTTGCCACCCCTGAAAAGTGGGCCGCCATTTTCTGCCATTTTGAACCATTGAAGCTAGACTGGCTGGTCA
>CAZUEB010000266.1:0-2233 GCA_964619115.1 uncultured Dehalococcoidales bacterium | reverse complement strand
CGCCGTTTACTACGATTCCACCCAGCCCCACCTGGTCAAATCCGCCACCAGCACCAAAGCCACAATACTGGCAGTCTTATATACCGGCTCAAAATAGCCCCGATTCAAAAACCGCCAGACTCGTTGGTATATAGATAGCGAATGTTCCTTAGGGTGCAACGTATCTCCGCAACCATTCTTCTACTTCAGAAATTGAAATATTTAAATCTTCCAATGTGGTACCACGATATGTAGTACTTGTAACTAGTCTACCTGTCTTTGCTTCTCTCAGTTGAACATCTAAACTGTATGGGTACCTATCACTTACATGATAGCAACGACAGGGAAACCAACTCCCAAATGGAGCTTCGTTGCCCTGTCCACATGGACAATATGTATAATCTCGTGGAGCGTATCTTTCTTCTCCGACGCAAGCCACCAATTGGGTTCCCTCCACTGTCGTGGGCAGCCATTCTATCGATAGGTCATCAGACCATTCATGTTCGCTGCTGTCCGAACCTAGCAGCACCACCGGATGTCTGTTCCCCCGATAAGCTGCCGCCTCAGGAATTCCTATGCCCTTGCATGCCGGTGATAATTTCTGCGAGAAAAACATCTTAAAATTGGCAGAGACACTCTTATTGCTGTTCATATTGATGGTGACTGACCTGGATGTGCCACTAGCATCTCCACTCCAGTGGTCGAAGACATAGCCAGACATTGGCGTAGCGGAAAGGGTCACCATTTCACCAGCAAAACAAATGCCATATGGTCTAATTATACCAGCATTTGCGGGACTCACCGAGGTAGTCAACCAGTATGTTTTATTAAAATGCGCGGTGACGCGTTTGTCACTATCCATGGTAATTGTGACCTTCATGGCTGTGCCTGTAGCATCACCACTCCAATGATCAAAGGAGTTATAGTCAGGTGCACATTTGGCAAAGAGGGTCACCTCGGTGCCAGCATCGTAAGTACCGCCCTCTGGGATAATCCTACCACCACCTTCAGGAATGACGGAGGTGTTTAAATTATATTGAGCCGGACCACATGCCGAAAATAGCAGAACCGCAATAAAAGCAAGCATTACAACTCTAGCAATTTTGTACTCCATTTTTCCCAACCTCATGAACTAGTGTAGCTACTATATGATTGAAAAGATGATGTAGACCCCAATGTTAAAAGGTGTATCAAAAGCCATCACGCAAAACTGCCAAATTCACGGTTTCCTTACAGAACATATCACCTCAAAAACAAAAACCGCCCACTTGAGTGGTCGGTTTCACTATTGGCTCCACAGCGTCCAAGTGACCCCGTACAGACGCCATTTCCTTGCCACCACCAGCCTCATGCCCCATATATGTTTATCGTTAACACCCTTACCGAAATTATACACTATTTGTCAAGCCCTACCGTATTACACCTTATGAGTTCCTGTCTGGCAATCTTATACACCGGCGCAAGATAGAGCCGGTTCCGAAACTGCTAGGCTGAACAAGGCGCTAAAAGGCGTAGCGGATAACAAAAGCCAGTTTTGTTCAGGCTTGTACACAAACCGCTACTTTGTTCCTATGACAGATGCACGTAATTTCAGTAGCTCGTTTCAGGATGAGTGCTGCCCTCCGGCTCGTATTTACCCCTCTAGTTGCTCTAAAGCAGTATGATTCAGAATGGCTTACTCCTATCTGCTGTCATGGTAAGCTTCCGAATTCCCTTGATCTGCCGATATGTAGCTCCCTCACTCACACAACGCAGGGTCAAGTCTGGGTCAATAACCTTTGTGCCCGATACGGCTTTGATGCCATAATCAAACAGAATGGGAGATAAGGGAGCGGTATCCCCAAGTACTAACACATAAGCTCCAGGACTGCATAAGTTCAATAGTTGCTCAATGGTATGGTTAGTAAAGGCGGTACCGGTGATGCCAACAACATCTGCCTGAGGGATGAAGTCTCCCGCCTCAACTTCGGTGAAGTCTCCTTGCCTCGGGTTTTTTTCAATCACCCATAGTTCTTTTACTACCTCACGCAGCTTGGGTATAAAAGGGAAATGACCCACGATGGCTACCTTCTTGTTCTTTCCTTTCTCAACAATGAGGTCTCGGGCATTCAGGTTCTGGCATCTCCTCTCATCAACTTCGAGCAGTGAATTAATCGTGGCCATACCAATAGCAGCCTCGAGGATGCTATCTGAGTAACACATTTGAGCAAGCTCCTGTACGCTCTTTTTCAGAAGAAACCCTGGCTCTTTTACC
>CAZUEB010000265.1:0-2237 GCA_964619115.1 uncultured Dehalococcoidales bacterium | reverse complement strand
AGCCAAGCGGTATTGTCTGGAAAGCCGTGAGAAAGCCCCGGTACTCGTTGACACGGTACGCCAATCACTGCAAACCTGCCCAACCCCCTTTTTCTACGCTTGACTGGAGGCATTCAGAGGAATATAATGGAGTTGATACAAGCTTAGGATTTTCAAGGTTTTTCAATCACCAGCATTCTTCAGTTTTTGTGTCGATTGACGGTGAGGAGGAGGCATGAGTATACCCCATCACATTGCCAAGAGCCTACTTATCGGCTGCTCAAGCAGGCACCTGCCTCATTTAGACTTACCACTGCTCTAGCGCAGCGGGGAGTCTGCGCTTTAGAACACACCCCATAAAACTGGCTGCCGACCAGTTTTCTTCTACCCGCCAGATTAAGGACGTTTTCTAAACCTACAAGCGCTTTTCGCGAAAGTATACCGTCGGCTAGGCAGAGTGCCGGAATAGATAATGAACGCGCTACCTGGTTGCTGTTAGAGCGCCAGGGAGGTGAAGATGGCGAGAGCCTTTGTTCTACTCGAAACAGCCCCGGGAAAGGCCGTAGAGGTGTCCGCCTCTATTGAGCAGTCCAATGGGGTCAGGTCAGTTGACGTTGTGAGCGGCCCCTATGATGTTATTGCTGTGGTAGAAGCCGAAGATTTCACCGAGCTCGGAGAGATTGTTACAACCATGATTGCGCCTGTTTCTGGCGTCAGCAGGTGGGTGGTGTGTGCTACCCTCTCGGAGGCGGAGGAACCAGCTCGTGCTAGGAAATAGGGTAAGGTCGAAGTCATGGATATGAAAATGGGACAGCTTCGTTTTCATTTTGAAAAGGAACGAGAACGTTTAGCCGAGGAACTGCGGCGGCCGGGAGATGGTAATCTCTCTACAGGTGGTAGAGAGGGGAACGCTTTCAGCAAGAATACGGAAGCAGCTGACGGCACCACCGACTTGGCAAGGCGGGTGGCTTTGGAGCAATCGCTGAAGGGTCGCCTCTCCGGGGTGAAGCATGCTTTACGGAAACTTGATGAGGGAACCTATGGCATATGTGACGGCTGCGGGCAAGCGATTGACCCCGCCCGGTTAGAAGCGCTGCCTGAGGCTAGTCTCTGCCGGAACTGCGCGGACAGTCAGAAAAAGCAAAGCCATCGGGCAAGTTGAACAATCGATTGGCTGGCACCAGACGCAACAGGAAAGAAATGAGGCGCAATGGCAATCTCTCAGATTTTGAGAGAAGGGCAATAACCGAAAGGATACGCAGCGTGCGACGGTTAGTGCACTTGTGCTCTAGCTAATATAAGGATGACTTATCCTATTCACCTGAGATTTAGGAGACTGCCGTCTTAAAGGAGACACTCTGGGGGAGCAATGAGTCGCAAAGACTTAAAGAGACAACAAAAGCTGGAGTACCACAAGGAATTCAAAACCGGTGATAAGTCGAGCCGCAAAAAGCGCCAAAAGAGTGCTGGCAGAAAAGTGAAATAATACAGTGTTTGTATTTGTCAAGATTTTCTCAAGGCATGAGAGTAGGGAATGGGCAATATAGTGTGAAGAGGTAGATAACGTGTTGGCTAACACCACTATGGGTAAAGCCCAGGTGGAAGGGACAAGGTCGGTTCATGTGATCACAGAACCATGTGATTCAGCAGGAATATACACTGTTGCATCCAAGATTGCATCGATTCCAGGCGTTATAAGATGTGTAGTGTGTTCTGAGCGTGAGCTTGCCGATGATGTGGGAAGAGCAGGCTTCGCAAGGATGACGGATGACGATTACTGCTGCTGGTGTGCGAAAGAGCCATCGTTCCAAGAAGCTGAGTAATGGATAAATGCAGAATACCAAAACCGTCAGAGCGGAAAAAGATAGAGGCAGTCTCGCAAGCGATGGAGTTGGTCACGGATGCTAGTATCATTAGGTGGTAAAAACACCCTGGAGGATGCAAAATGGGCAGTGAGAGGAATACCGCACTTGGGAATAGCAACGTTAGCAGGGTGTCTGGCTCCGAGGGCGAACTGCTGTACAAGCTGGCAAGAGGCGTGCCTGTGGGACAGGTAATTGTAGCCCTCAATAGCAACGAAGATGAGGCCGCTGCATGGCTGGCTCGAGGAGCAAATAAAGCAACAGGTAACAATGTGCATAGTGTTAACATGCGCGACGCTGGCTACGAGACGATGAGTCGGAGATGCAAAGAGAAAGTCGGGTTGTTGTGGTATAACGCTTCCTGCGAATACGATGATGTAAGGAAAGCCCTTCTAT
>CAZUEB010000264.1:0-2250 GCA_964619115.1 uncultured Dehalococcoidales bacterium | reverse complement strand
ATGAGTCTGCGTGAAAAACTTCAGAACGGCAAATTTGCAGTCACCGCTGAAATCGGTCCGGCTAAAGGTACGGACATCCATGAGTTCAATGAGAATGCCGATTTGCTTAAAGGCAGAGTAGATGCGGTGAACTGCACCGACCAGCAGAGCGCTGTCATGAGACTGGGCTCACTGGTCGCGTGCCACCTACTCAAACAAAAAGGTATCGAGCCGGTGTTCCAGATGACTTGCCGAGACCGCAATCGCATTGCACTCCAATCCGACTTGCTCAGTGCTTACGTTATGGGTGTGGAGAATGTCCTCTGTCTAACCGGAGATTATGTCACTTTAGGAGACCATCCTGATGCCAAACCTGTCTTCGACCTCGATTCCGTTTCTCTGTTGTATGCTGCCAGACAACTGGAGCAGGGCAAAGATTTAGCTGGCAAAGAACTAAAAGGCACACCTAAGTTCTTCCTCGGTGCTTGTGTTACTCCCGGAGCCGACCCTGTCGAACCACAGCTTATCAAGATGGAGAGAAAAGTTAAGGCTGGCGCCCAGTTCTTCCAAACTCAGGCAATCTACGAGCCCAAAACGTTCGAATCCTTTATGAAAGAAGCTAAAAAATTTGGCGTGCCGATTTTAGTCGGTATAGTCGTGCTCAGGTCAGCAGGTATGGCAAAATTCATGAACAAAAACGTAGCCGGCATACATGTCCCGGATGAGCTTATCGACGAGATGGACAAAGCGCAGGACAAATTGCAGAAGGGAATAGAAATAGCTGCCCGTCTGATAAACGAGATGAAGGGCATGTGCCAGGGCACCCACATAATGGCTATCGGACTGGAATCTAAGGTTCCAGCAATTCTCGATGCTGCCAAGCTGTAGCACCAGATAAGGGGCAGATATGCGAATCATTCGCTTTATTGCCCACGGTAGAGCTAAATATGGTCTGCTAGCCAAAAATACCGTAAGCGGACTCCGCGGCAGCCCTTTTTCTCATTTTGAGCATCTCAGTAGCCCATCTATATTCGATGGAAGCAGCTACACGCTTGATAAAGTCAGGGCGCTTTCCCCTTGCCTCCCCTCCAAGATAATTTGCCTTGGGCTCAATTATCGCAGCCACATCGAGGAGATGAAGCTGCCTATACCCACCATGCCACTCATCTTCCTCAAACCATCCACGGCAGTCATTGGACCCGATGATAAAATAATCCTGCCCCGCGGCTGGAAACGCATTGACTACGAAGGTGAGCTGGGTGTGGTTATAGGCAAAAAGGCAAAGGATATCCCAGAAGAGAAAGCAAAGGAATACGTGCTTGGCTATACCTGTTTTAACGATGTCTCCGACCGCCACGCCCAAGCCGCCGATGGACAGTGGACTAGAGCCAAAGGTTACGATACCTTCGCCCCCATAGGTCCATGGATAGAGACGGAAACCAATCCGGATAACCTGAAACTGGAAACGTACCTCAACGGTGAGCTACGCCAGTCTGCTTCTACAAGCGACCTCATTTTTGGGATATCAAGACTGGTCAGCTTTATTTCCGGTGTAATGACGCTGCTCCCTGGCGACGTCATCGCCACAGGCACACCATCAGGCATAGGTCCCATGAGCCCGGGCGATGTGGTCGAAATCAAAATCGAAACCATCGGCACACTGAGAAATTCCGTTGCCGCCCAAGAATAGCCCGCTTGAGCTGCACCCCACCACAAGACACCTGCCATAGAAGTTTAGGTATTGACAAGTCCATCGTTAAGGACTACACTCAGGCGAGGAATGAACGTCGGCCCACCTTTGAAGCCTGAAGAAGGTTCACATGATAATCTTGCTGAGCAACTGCAATCTCTACAGGAAGAAATCCGTCGCCTGAAAGAGATTGTTGGTCCAGTAAATGACCGTATAGCCGAGATCGAGCGAACACTGGGGTCAATCACACCACCAGAGCTCGTGTCACCGCCTTCACCCGAGCCAACACATGTGCCCCCACAAGAGCCGGCTCCTAAAATAGCTACCGCTGCAACTCAGCCGACAGTTCCAAGCCCTGCAGTCAAGGCTCCGATTCCCGCCAAGCTCCCACCACCTCCTCCAGCTAAAAAGGCACCAGCTAAACCAAGAGAATGGGAGCAGATTTTAGGAGGTAACTGGCTGGCTAGAGTAGGCGTCATCGCCCTTATTATCGGTGTAGGCTTCTTTCTCAAGTTTGCCTTCGACAACAACTGGCTTGGACCCGTTTCGCGAGTCATTCTCGGTGTCGCTGCCGGTCTGGC
>CAZUEB010000263.1:0-2272 GCA_964619115.1 uncultured Dehalococcoidales bacterium | reverse complement strand
AAAGGGAACCTCATGCATTTTCCTGACCGCTGCCAGTAGCTTATCCAGAGGTCCTTCAATAACAGTCGCCATCGGCGTCAGGCGGTAAGTTAAGTCTTTACTGTCTTCAAGCACCTTGAGGCATGCGGCAATATAGCTGCTCAACCCGGTATCTCTGGTGCCTATTGGGATAATTGACACTTCAGCAACAACTTGTCCTTTCATCACTACCTCCGACGTGGAACAGTTTACACGCATCTATAGTATAACCAAGCTACTAGAGAAATGGTAGTGCGGCTTTTTATAATCGATGAAGAAATGTGCTAAAATCTCAACCAATAGTCTAAATATGGCGAAATCAGTTTGTTCAGGGCAGCTCATGGGGTATATTATCCGACGCATGCAAGATAGTGACATCACTCAGGCACTTGAGATAGACCGTGAAGCTTTCCCAACTCAGTGGCCCCACCCATCTTATACCTCCTTCAAGCAGGAACTCCGCAATCGTCTAGCCTGCTATATAGTTGTGGCTAGACCAAGAGAACCTGAAACGATTGAACAGGGTATAGGCAACAAAAGCGTCTGGCAGAGATTGCTGCATCTTTTCGACCACAACCGCTTCTTTGGTGAAGAAGTGCCACAATCAACAAAGGAGCACATTATCGGCATTGCTGGTTTCTGGATAATGGTAGACGAGGCACATATCACCACCCTGGCAACACGAAATGCTTACCGCCGGAGAGGCATAGGGGAACGATTATTAATCCAAATTATAGAAATGGCGGCACAGCTCAACGCAAACGTGGTCACTTTAGAAGCGCGTATCTCAAATAAACAAGCCCAGGCACTATACGAGAAATATGGATTCCAAAAGGTCGGCGTACGTCGGGCTTACTACACAGACAACGGCGAGGATGCAGTGCTTATGACCACCGATTCCCTGACCTCCAGCAACTTCCAATCGCTCTTTCAGCACCTTAAACAAAGTCATCTGCAGAGATGGGAAGAGTTGTACGCAAATGAAAAATCAAAAGTTGCCCGATGATTTTGCTACATGCAGACTAAACATTTCGAAACGGGATTGCTGATATGAGCGAGATGAAAAGCGCCTGGGAAAAGGCTATGGAAAAGGTGGAAAAACTAGGTAAACTCACTGAAGACGAGATTAAAAGGTTCGAGTGTGTTCCAGTGGGAAATAAACTAGCTTCCCGATATCTTCAAGAGGCTGATTTTAATCTGGACGCCGAACTGACGAGATACAAAGGCACCGGATTAAGGAAATATATAGCCCAAGGCGCCCAGGAGATATTCCTGCACAATATAAGCCTCCCCCAAAACGAGCGGGATAAACAAGTCACAAAAAGAGCCATGACTGGCTTAAGAATAACCAAGGAAAACAAAAACCAGCTCGAAACTATACTCGACCGGATAGCTAATTTGCTCAATTACTATGAGCAAGCACGTCAGCAAACCTATTCGCAGTTCAAAAAAGGGTTCGAAACAAAACTACAAGAGAACAATCAAACCCTGCAAAAACAACCCGGGAATACCGTCCCTATCGAGGTGCAGCTTCAGGCTCAGTTCCAGGCAGAGTGGCATAAGCTTAACAGCCAACTCAATGCGCAATACGAAAAGGTGCTGGAGGAACATAAACAGCAGATACAAAAAATAGGTTGAGGTTTACCCAAGACTATAAACCTGTCAGGAATTGATGAGCACAGTCACAAGATAAACTTCATAGCCAGCATTCCGTTATAACAACCGAGGAGAAAAGAAATGAACAAACAGGAATTCGAGGACCTGATGAAACTGTTGAGAGAGATGAACGAGCATTTGGAGAACATAGATTCTCGCTTAGACGCAATAGATACTAAGCTTCAGAAAATAAAAGGTGAGACAAAGAAAAAGCGCGGCTCTATGTTCGACCTTTAATACAAAATAATTACATGTTCAACTTTGACTTAAGCAAACTAAAAGGAGGCAGAGATGCGTTTTAAATGCGTTACCTGCGGAATCGAATTCGATAACATAGAACAGCTAGCCAGTCACAAGAAGCAGCACCAGGCTGCTCCAGCAGGCGCAGGTGGTGTAATCTGTTTGGGCTGTGGGAAGAGAATACCACTGGAACCATCCAAGATGAATTACAGCGGCCCGCTCAAATGTCCCAATTGCCAACGGACAATGACCGTGGTCATAGAGGATGGAGAGGTGTGTGTAGCTCGCCTTGGCTAAATAAAGCTGGTGCCCCCAAGGGAATTCGAATCCCTGTTTTCAGCTTGAAAGGCTGACGTCC
>CAZUEB010000262.1:0-2272 GCA_964619115.1 uncultured Dehalococcoidales bacterium | reverse complement strand
CCTTTGGCCCAGGAAGCCTACGAAAAATTCTACTCCACACTAGGTGGCAAACCAGTTCATCACACTCTAGCCATGCATTGGGCTCGTCTCATTGAAACACTGTATGCTGCTGAAAGGCTCCTGGAGTTGAGCCAGGACCCCGAAATCACTAACCCAAACATTCGCACTATCCCTACGGCCACACCTGATGAGGGTGTTGGCATTGTAGAGGCTCCGCGAGGTACTTTGATCCACCACTACATTACTGACGACAGAGCAGTAATCAAGAAAGCCAACCTAATTGTGGCTACCGTCAATAACGCTGCAGCAGTTAACATGTCTGTCAAAAAAGCAGCCATGGCGCTCATCAAGCCCGGCAAGGAAATCACTGAGGGGCTGCTTAACATGATTGAAATGGCGTGGCGGCCCTATGATCTTTGTCTTGCCTGTGCTACCCATACTTTCCCTGGGGGCGCACCTTTCACTATTAACGTCTATAACAGTAAGGGAGAACTGATCAGGAGGTTAACCAAAGACTGATTTGGGGCAGAAATGCAGAATGAAGCCCCGTCCGATAGACATATAGTACTTTTATCTGCAGGGATAGATGCACACAGGCGTGTTTCACTGGGACTTGATGGCTGAGAAACTCAGGCGAAATTGGCGTCTCTTCAAGTATGAAAGGTGGTGACTTAGCGGGGTGACTACCACGGCTGTGGTTAACCCTGTGCTTCCTGGCAATAATTCAAACGGAGGTATTGGAAATTGACAGTAGAAACCAAGAAAAGGACAAAGAAGGATGAGAAGCTGGAGATCATACGGGCGGACGACTTATGGGAACCTGTGGGCCATACACCGATGCCTGAAATCCCCGATTTGAGAAACTGGGATATGAGGCTGATGAAGACCTACAAGCCATTTTATGCCCCTATGTGTGATTTGTGCTGTTTCTGTACCTATGGCAAATGCGACCTTACTGGAGATAAGAGAGGCGCTTGCGGCATAGACATC
Organism: uncultured Dehalococcoidales bacterium; assembly: GCA_964619115.1. Taxonomy (GTDB): domain Bacteria; phylum Chloroflexota; class Dehalococcoidia; order GIF9; family UBA5629; genus 9FT-COMBO-48-23. Next base: position 1,282 of record CAZUEB010000262.1, on the reverse strand, counting down.
TCGGCGCAACAAGCAAGAGTTGTGTTGCTTGCCTGTTGCATGGGCATGTCAGCCCACGGTGGGCATGCGCGCCACGTGCTTCACTATCTGATTGAGAAACGTGGGAGTGACTATAAGATTGACCTTGGCGACCAGATAAATGTAGAGGCGCCGCATATAAGAACAGTTCTCGGTCTCAAGCCGGAGACTTTGGGGGACCTGGAAAAGGCTATTGAGTATGTGGAGAGCCAGCTTATCCACCTTATCTCAGCGCTGCACACTGGTCAGGAAGGATCTGCCCTCGATTACGAGTCGAAGGCACTCCATGCTTCCATGCTGGATCATGTAGCCATGGAGGTCGCCGATATCGCCGAGATAGTAGGTTTTAATTACCCCACATCTAAAGCTGATACCCCGCTGGTAGACATGGGCTGGGGAGCTGTAGATAAAACGAAGCCAACGATTCTTTTAGTGGGGCACAATCCGGTCACAGCTGTCCCCGTCGTTGATTATCTGAACGAGCATGGTTTACAGGACAAGGTAGAAGTCGCTGGTATCTGCTGTACCGCTTTGGAGATTACTAGATATACCGACAGAGCTAAAATAGTCGGTCCGCTTTCCCGCCAGCTTTATTTTGTCAAGACCGGCTTCGCTGATGTTATTGTCACCGATGAACAGTGCATTAGAACTGATATGCCCATACTGGCGGCGGAGGCTGGTTCGGCGTTAATTGCCACCACGGACAAAGCTTCATACGGGCTTGAGGATATGACGGAGAAAGAAGCTAACGAGATAGTTGGAGATATGGTGAACCATGGGAAACAAGCGTTAATATTCAACCCAGAAAGGGCGGCTGAGGTGGCGGTGAGGGTAGCCCTGGAACTGGCACCGAAGAGGAATAAGGTGCTAGTTGAACCAGAAGAGGTACCCGAGTTAGCTAAAGACCACCGTCTGTGCAACATGTGCAGCCAGGTCTGCCCCAATTTGCTTCCGGTAGGTGATGCTGTAGAAGCTGCCAAGAACGGTAATCTGCAGCCGCTGGCTGAGATTTTCAGTAAATGTATCGGCTGCGGCAAGTGCGAGCAGGAATGCCCTCGCCATGTGCCCATCTTCAAGATGATGCAGGCTGTGGCTGGTAGTGAAACGTGGAAAGTAAGAGCCGGTCGAGGGCCGGTCATGGACACGGAGATAAGGAAGGTCGGGGCGCCTATCGTTTTGGGCACCATACCCGGTGTGATTGCCATCGTGGGCTGCTCCAATTTCCCTGAGAAGATCGATGAAGTGGCTGAGATAGCCGAGGAAT
>CAZUEB010000261.1:0-2276 GCA_964619115.1 uncultured Dehalococcoidales bacterium | reverse complement strand
GCCCCCGAGGGCATAGAGGCTGCCAACCCCGCCTTTGATGTTACCCCCCATAAATATATAACCGCCATCATCACCGAGGATGGTATAATAAGACAGCCGTATATTAAAAAGCTGGGGGAGATAACCTAATGGCTACAGGAGACCTTGTTGTTGGGTCAGACGGCGAACTTACACTTACGATTGGCCGCTGGGCTAAAGATAAGCTTTTCTACATTGGACGTTACTGTGACATTTTCAGTGCGGGAATGAAAGGGAAATGGTCAATTAGAACCTACATAGACCTGTTTGCTGGCCCTGGCATGTGTCTTGTCCAAACAACAAAAAGGGAAATTAATGGTTCCCCACTTCTAGCTTTGAGTTGCAAAGTGCCATTCACACACTATTTCTTCAATGATATTGATCCTGATGTCATTAAATCTCTTAAGGTTCGCACGGCAGCCTATAGCTCAGTCATTATAGATTATTTCAACAAGGATTGTAATGTAGTGGTAGGTGAGTTATTGCAGAAGCTGCCCTCGGGTTCTTTAGATTTCTGCTTCATTGACCCATTTAATTGGGAAATCAGTTTCGATTCCATCCAAAAGCTTACAGAGAATAGACGAATGGACTTGGCTGTGACCTTCCATATAGGCAATATTAAGAGAGTGGCTGATAACCCACCACGAGAACTTATTAGCTTCTTCCCTGATGTTAATTGGCAGCAGGAATATGTTAAGGCTGGAGAAGATGGTAGATTAACCGGACGCGTCCTACTGGACGCTTACGAGCGAGGGTTAAGAAGTCTAGGGTATAAGGAAATAAAAGACTACGTGCTCGCGGTAAATAAGACAAATGTGCCGCTGTATTACCTAATATTTGCCAGCAAACATCCGAGAGGCGCGGATTTTTGGGACAAAATTGCTGGGCGTTCTGCAGCAGGACAACTGAGAATGCCAATGGTAATAGAAAAAGGTTGATAGGAGAGAGAATGTCAGGCTTAACGATTGTTACTCGTGAATATGAATTATTAAATAATTCAAAAGAGCCATTTGCTCAGCAAATTGGAGATGGCTCAATTATCAAGAGGTTTGATAAGACCCCGCTCCCTGTCAGAGCCACAAGTGTTGTCTGCCCTCACTTTATTGAATTGAAATGGGCTTATGGTTGTCCCTTTGACTGTGCTTGGTGTTATCTCAAAGGGACTTTCAGATTCCAACCCACAAAGACAAAACCAGTATTTAAAGACTACAAAAAAATAGAACTGCACACCAGAAGATTCCTTGAAGAAGTAACAACTCCTGAAATCCTTAATACTGGAGAGATAGCTGATTCCCTAATGGGCGAAGGTTTAAGCGAACCCTTCTCTAAATTTGTTATCCCTATATTTGAGGAGCAAAACAGGCATAAAGTATTGTTTGTAACTAAGTCAGATAATGTAAAGCACCTTTTAGAGATTAATCCCCATAATCAAGTTATCATAAGCTTTAGCCTTAACGCGGATGAGGTGGCCAAAAAGTGGGAAAGAGGCGCCCCCTCAGTCGGTAGAAGGATTGAAGCTGGGCGAAAACTCAGCCAAACTGGTTACGAAGTGAGGATAAGAATCGACCCCTTAGTTCCAGTCCAAAACTGGAAAACACAATATACAAAACTTATCAACCAGATTTTCGCAACTTTCACGCCAGAGCGAATCACGCTAGGGTCACTGCGCGGGCTACAAACCACCATAAACGGGAGTACGGATAAAAGCTGGCTCGAGTACCTAAAGGAGAACTCCAACTGGGGAAAGAAGGTGGACTTCAAAACCCGCTACGAAATATATGCCACCATCATTAATCTCTTAAAGAACAGTTATAATTACACCAATGTTGCTCTGTGTAAAGAGACGTTGGCAATGTGGGGAAGACTGGGTATGGATTATAAAAAGATAAAATGTAACTGTGTATGGTAGAAGGAGATAACTTAATGCCTCAGGCTAAAATCGGGGTTATTGGGGGGACGGGGCTGTATCAGATTGAGGGGCTGAAAGATATCCAGGAAGTCAATATAGATACCCCCTTCGGCAAGCCCAGCGATACTATAACCATCGGCAGGCTGGAGGGGGTGGGGTTTGCCTTTTTGCCCCGGCACGGCAGGGGGCACCGCATCTCCCCCACCGAAGTCCCGTATAGAGCCAATATCTATGCCCTAAAATCGCTGGGGGTGGAGCATATCATCTCGGTTAATACCGTCGGCAGTTTTAAAAAGGAGATTAAGCCCGGTGATTTGGTCATCCCCGACCAGCTCATTGACCGCACCCG
>CAZUEB010000260.1:0-2276 GCA_964619115.1 uncultured Dehalococcoidales bacterium | reverse complement strand
TGGTCCCATTCTTATTCACACTAAATAGATTACTCTGTTGAACAAAATTATACCACAGCAATTGGACTCTAGTCTCTGGCACTACTAATTCAAGGGGAAAGGTCACCATTAGCTTATTCGTATCAAGAGAAGAGAACCAAACCGAACTTTATGGCTTTTTGTTCTGTGAAGTGTGATATACTTCGGTCGGAGAGGGTACATAGGGTAGCAGAGACTGAGTATCAAGCCGTCTTGGGCGGGATATACTTAATTGAAGGGCATATGTGTCCGAGTGTCCAGCCAGATAAGGTAATACAATTACCTGATATTAGGAGACAAATGCATGAGTAAAAGGGAACCATGGGATTTTTGGGTTTTAGCAGCACTTAGAGATGGCAGACCAGCACATTTAAAGGGTATCTACGCTGCTATCGAAACACTAAAGGGCGGTGGTTACGTCAATCCGTCATTATACGGAGTCGATGGTAGATGGGGAGACCGTCGAGACTACACGCATGTTGTTCGGAGCACGATGAGTAGTCTTAAAAAACGAGGTTTAGTAGAGCGCCTTGGCAAAGGAAAAAGAACAGGCGTGTATCAAATAACTGATAGTGGTTTGAAGGAACTGTCTCGGATTGAGCCGTAAAATATAACTAACGAGACCGTGGAGCGGGCTGCTGAGGCAGACCATCAAACGGGCGTGTGGCGGGACACTTTCTGACGGAAAGTGCAATTTATGTTGTTCAGTCAACCAGGTTATTACTTAACTATTACAGTTGGAGGCAATATTGCCCCTAGTTCTGGCATCTGATTTATGATAAACTGTAAACTTACATCAAGGAAACAAGGAGGGGGATTATGCCAATCTACATCGCGCTGACGAATGTCTCTGCTGAAGGGAGAAAAGCTATCAAAGAAGACCCGGCACGGATTAAAGCCAACAACCGCGAGATTGAGGCTATGGGAGTAAAAATAATCGCCCAGTATGCTACTCTGGGACAATACGACTTCATCAATATATTCGAAGCTCCTAACGACGAGGCCATATTCAAAGTGGCATTGAATCTTACCGGACGAGGAGTTGATAAAGTCCAAACTCTAACAGCAAAGACTCTGGATGAGTTTATTGCCGCCACAAAAGGTAAATAAACCTGCTTTGAACCTGTATTATCCTCTTAATTGTAGGACTTCCATCGAGCTGTTTTTGCTCAAATAAGGTACATGTTCTCCGCTTCCCGCAGCAGCTCATCTCTAAAATTGGGGTGGGCAATGCTGATGATATCCAGCGCTCTGTCACGCGTGGACTTACCCTTCAGATTGACTACACCGTATTCAGTAGCCAGATAATGGGTATCCATCCTGGGAATGGTAATCACGGTGCCAGATTCGAATCGAGGCACGACACGGGAAGCTTTGCCTTTTTTCGCCGTGGAATAAAAAGCCTGTATTGATTTTCCACCATCAGAATTAAACGCACCTCGCACAAAGTCAAGCTGCCCGCCTGTACCGCTAAACTGAGACCCAGCCAGGTACTCCGCATTGCATTGACCGGTAAGGTCTACCTCGATGATTGTGTTAACGGAAATCATATTGTCGTTTTGGGCAATTATAGAGGGGTCCTCAGTATAGGAGGCAGGATAGCTCTCCATGCTGGGGTTATCGTTTATGAAATCATACATCCTCCTGGTGCCCTGAGCCACCATAAAAACATGCTTCCTCGGGTGCAGGGTCTTCTTCCGTCCGGTAATGACCCCTTTCTCTATTAAATCCACCATAGCGGGAACGAAAACCCCGGTATGAATCCCCAGGTCCTTGCGCCCCTCCAGCAGATGGGCAATGGCGTTGGGAATGCCACCCAATCCCAGCTCGATAGTAGCCCCATCGGGAACCATCTCAGCAATGTACCCGGCGATAATTTCGTCCTCAGGCTTCGGCTCCGGCGAAGTCATCTCCAGAAGCGGGACATGATTTTCCACAACAGCAGCCACCTCGGAGATGTGAAGAAGCGAGTCCCCGAATACGCGGGGCATGTTCTCATTTACCTCTACGATAAGTGTTTTGCAGTTCCTGGCAGCTACGGACGTGTAGTCATTAACAGCCCCAAAAGTGAAGTAGCCAGCCTTATCCATGGGGGAAACGGTAGTGATGACCACATCTATATCCATGAAATCGCTGCATAGCCTCGGTATTTGATGGATATAATTAGGCACATAGTAGCTGAGCCCTACCTTGACCCGAGCCCTGTCTGCAGCAGTCACAAACCATGAATAGGCTTGAATACAATCAGAAAGGTCTGG
>CAZUEB010000259.1:0-2290 GCA_964619115.1 uncultured Dehalococcoidales bacterium | reverse complement strand
TGTCAAGGCGTTACAGGTACCAGTATGAGCTGGGCGTTAGACAATTTAGCGGATTGTTCAATATCAAATCAGTGCTTGATTTAAAATACTTCTGGCAGCTACATATATCGCTGGGATGCTAGCTGCCTTTTCAGCAGCTTTTTCCCTTTGTCTGTGAGCTGGTAGGTCATATCTTTTACCGTTGACAGTCCTTCATCGATCAATTCCTTGAGCAGTGAATCAACATGATTCTCGAAGTCAAAGCCTTCTAAGAAACTAAAGTGATCGATGAGCGGGAGACCTTCGACTGAGAAGCTTTTCTTGTACTGAGACACTATATCCGGTCTGGTGTTTATCTCCCTTAAACAGAAAAGCAGCCACGATTTGAAGTAGTTCCTTCTATGCTTCTCAAAAGCCCGTTCTTCAGCTCTGGCGAATCTGGACAGGTCCAGTTCTTCTCCACCGGCTATCCTCGATGTTTCGACACTCAGCTCGATAGCTGATTTCAGTATCATAACAGCAACACCTAAGCCCACGATGGAGTCGACAATGAAAATATCGAATGCGGCGAATAAAATACCAATTATAACAGCACCAGCCACAAAAACATGGTTCTTGCTATCTATAGACTGTGAGATCAGAGAGAGGCTACCCGTCTTTTTCCCTACTGTGTATTGATATATGCTCATCAGGTAACAGGCTAATCCAGAAATAACAGCGGCGATAATGGTAAAGATGCCAGCCTCAACTGCTTCCGGGTGAATTAACCTGGTAACAGATTCATATCCAATCCAAACTCCAGTGATGAACATAACGAGTATTATGAATAATGTTGAGAGGAGTTCTCTCCTGTACTTGATTCCCAGAAAGACCACTATTGCTGATACAACATCCACAACATTATCAAAGCCGTCGGCAATGAGTGCCATGCTATTAAAGAGAAAGCCCACCCCCAGTTTCAGGGCTGACAACAGAGCATTAACGATAATTGAGACCTTGGCAGTTGTTTTCCCACTTGAAAAGAAGGCGCTTAAAGGTTGGGTAAATTTTTGCAGGTCTTGGTCGAGTTTGTTTGCTTCCTCGATACCATTTTCTGTCAGTCGATGGAGCCCGTTTTCATCAATGACGACAAATCCCAGCTTCAAAAGATAGCTGATACCAGCGTCTATTTCTCGCTGCCATTTTTCGTACTTCTTCGTTTCCGGCGGTGGGGTAGTAATACCAAGAAGGCTGCCGAAGCGGCTATATGTCCCGCTGATTTGCTCTCTAGTCAAAGGCCCATTACGCAGGGCCATCAATAAAAAATGCCCCTCTCCATGCGATGTCTTACTGGCTCTTTTTCCTGGCATCAATGAATCCTTTGCTTACGAGGGCTATAGTGTAAACCTGGGACATTATCTAACACTCTCTCTTAGGTTTCAAGGCATTCTCGATTTTCAGAAGGCGTATTGACTGCGTCTTGAAATAGAGCTATATTTCTTTTAGCTCGCATGAGATCCAGTTAGAAACACACCAAAAGAGAAGGAGGTAAGTGATATGGAAACCGTCTGGTATTTCAGGCTCTTTTTTGTGCACATCTTAGCGTTTGCTATGAGCTTTCTTCTTTACGGAATCGTGAGAGCCAGAAGGATGAGCGGTCCAGGGGCAGGCAAACCATGGATAGTGGCTTATTTCGCAAGCTTAATTGTAGGATGGGTTTTGATGTGGTTTGTTACATTCAGCATCAATCCGGCGTTCTGGATCGGGCTTGCCATCATTGTCTTCGGGGAAATAGTCTATGTGCTAGGCTACATTGCTATGAGGGAACATCCTGAGAAAAAGCAAGCTGTTGTAGATTGGGGTATCTATAAGGTTAGCCGAAACTCCCATGTCCTGGCAGGCGTCATCTGTCTTCTCGGTGTGGTTGTCATGGGATGGAATCCAAATTCCATTATCTATATCGCTTTGTGGGTTTATTTTGTCTTATACGTTATCATGTCTCACTTCAGTGTTCTGAATGAGGAAAAGTTAAACATAGATAGATTCGGACGAGAATATAAAGATTATATTAAGAGGGTACCGAGATATTTCACAAAGTAGAAAGCTGCCAATGTAAAGCATCGCCAGCGGGAGTACCTACATTGCACGTTCTAGCGTTTTGCGTATTACCAGACATGCTCGTCTGTGTTGTAGCCGAACCATCTGAGTGTGGTCGACACTAATAAAATGTACAATAGCAATGGGGCATTATATTGCAGGACATGAGATATAAACCAATAGGAATTATCCATTCCCCGTTTAGTGAAGTGGATGGAATGCCGATACAGTCCAG
>CAZUEB010000258.1:0-2328 GCA_964619115.1 uncultured Dehalococcoidales bacterium | reverse complement strand
CTAAGGAGGTAAATATGTCTCAGGCGAATGTACTGTATGAGAAGAAAGACGGCGTCGGTATTATTACCCTGAACCGACCGGAAAAGCTGAACGCTATAACACATGCTATGCTGAGAAAATTAGTAGAGCTTATAGAAGAGATTAAGAAAGATGATGAAGTAAGGGTTATGGTTTTAACGGGAATGGGCAGGATTTTCTCGGCTGGCACTGATATATCAGGCGATGTGCCCGTAATGTCACAACTAGAAATTGAGGTTATGAAGCAAAAGAATTCCACTGAATACCGACAGTCGATGTGGTATTTTAACAGCATACCGAAACCGACTATATGCGCTATCAATGGCGCCGCAGTAGGCATCGCCTCCGAGTTTGCCCTCCATTGCGATATCAGAATTGCTGCCGAGAGCGCCAAGTTCGGGCAGGTGTTTGTGTTGAGAGGCATGACTCCGGATACCGGCGCCGGTACTTACCTGCTGCCGAGAATAGTGGGACTTTCCAAGGCTTGCGAGCTTGTATTTTCCGGGGAGATTATAGATGCGCAGGAGATGCTGAGAATAGGTCTGGTAAGCCAGGTTGTTCCCGATGACCAGCTGATGCCGGCAGCCATGGCAATGGCAAAGAAGATGCAGCGAGGCGCACCTCTGGCGGTGCAGATGACGAAGCAGCTCATGTACATGGGTCTGGAGCGTAGCATGGAAGCGCATTGGGAGGCGACACGCTATGCGTTCCAGCTTAGCTGCAAGACCGAGGACTTCGTTGAAGGCATACAGTCGTTCTTTGAGAAAAGAGAACCCCGCTGGAAGGGCAAGTAAAAGGGGTCGAACTCCCAATACCAGTCGCCTTGCCTCGCATGTGAGTTGCTATTCTTAATCGGCATGCCTTTGCCGAATCTATCTGTTATAATGTAGCTTCTAAAGGGGAGACCTTTATTGTATAAAGCGCCTCGAGGTACTGCGGATATTTTACCTGAAGAGCAGGGCTACTGGAGGTTTATTGAGAACAGTGCCCTTGCTCTTTGTCGTCTTTATGGATACCAGCGTCTCGATACTCCAGCTTTTGAGGACTGGCAGCTTTTCACCAGGAGCATAGGCGAAGGCACCGATATCGTGACCAAGGAGATGTATACCTTCAAGGACAGGAGCGGCAACGTACTGGCTCTGAGGCCTGAAGGCACGGCACCGGTATGCCGGGCTTACCTTGAGCATGGGATGGACAATTTGCCCCAGCCGGTGAAGCTCTATTACCTGGCTGCCATTTTCAGGTATGAAAGGCCGCAGGCGGGGCGGTATCGGCAGCACTACCAGTTCGGCTTTGAGGCTATAGGTGATGCCGACCCGGCTCTGGATGCTGAGGTTATCGAGATGGCATGGCGGTTTTTTGAGTCGTTGGGGCTGGGTGGTCTTTACCTGTATCTTAATAGCATCGGGTGCAAGCTATGCCGGCCCGCGTACCTGGAGAGCCTGAAGCGTTATTATTCTGCTTATCTGGGAGGCTTGTGTTCGGATTGTAAGGCCAGATTTGACAAGAACCCGTTGCGCCTGCTCGATTGTAAGAAACCTGACTGCTATGATGTGGCAGAGGCGGCGCCGAAAAGCACCGAATACCTGTGCCCTGAGTGCAAGGCGCATTTTGAAGCCGTTGTTGAATGCCTGAGGGCATTGAAGCTTCCCTTCGATATAAATCACAGGCTGGTGCGCGGTCTGGACTATTACACAAAGACTGTTTTTGAAATTCAGCCGCCCGGGGAGGGAGCTCAGATTGCACTTGGTGGTGGCGGGCGCTATGACGACCTTATTGAAGAGCTGGGCGGTAAGCCTACACCGGCTATCGGCTTTGCCGCCGGCATGGAGCGCGTTGTGCTTAACCTGAAGAGTCAGAAAATCGCTGTGCCGGATTTGCCGGCGCCGCCGGTTCTTGTTGCTCATCTCGGTGATGAAGCCAAGCTTGAGGCGGTAAAACTTACCTCCACGCTGCGTAAAGATGGCGTTATTGCCATAATGGCTGCTGGCGATAGAAGTTTAAAAGGTCAATTGAGGCAGGCTAATAGCCTTGGCAGCAGATATGCTGTGATTATGGGCGAGGATGAGGTCAAAAGCGGCGCGGTGACTTTGCGGGATATGATGAGCGGGGAGCAAAAGACCGTGTCACCGGCGAAGCTCGGGGAGTTGCTCACAAGAGTTACAAAGGGGTGATTTTCCCTACATTGTCATTCTGAGGGAGCCTTTCCGCGGAAGGGCGACCGAAGAATCTCAGGTGTGGGACATTGTGAGGTTGCAATGTGGAGTTTACAATGAGTGGAGATTCTTCGCTGCGCTCAGAATGACAAAG
>CAZUEB010000257.1:0-2352 GCA_964619115.1 uncultured Dehalococcoidales bacterium | reverse complement strand
GCCATGCAGCCTGAGTTCGTCACCTACCAGAAGGCAGTACTGGAAAATGCTCAAGCACTTGCCGCTGAGTTAAAGCAAAATGGCTTACGAATGGTGTCCGGTGGCACCGATAACCACCTCATCCTCATCGACCTAAGCCGAACCGGAATAACCGGCATAGTCGCTCAAGAAGCCCTTGAAGCCTCCGGCATACTGGTAAATAGAAACGCCATTCCCGCTGACCCCAAGCCACCTCAAATCACCAGTGGCATCAGGCTGGGCACTCCAGCTATCACGACAAGAGGCTTCGGACCCAAGGAAATGAAACAAATCGCCTCTTTTATTATGAAGGTGCTCTCGCACCCCGAAGACAAAAAGATACAAAAGGAAATAGCCGAACAGGTGGCCTCTATGTGCCGCCGTTTCCCCACTCCGGGAATAGACTAACCCTATCAATGAAACGTCCTTCTGAAAACAGCACCAAAAACAATTTAGTAACCAATCATGCAACCTGAAGACCAACATGCCACTCTTCCAAATGAGCAAAGGTTCAATGCTAGAAATGAATGGAGTCAGAATCGACCGTCCCACAATGGGATTCAAAGGGGGCGTAGCCCTTTAAAAAACTCCTTACCTCTCCCCTTTAAAAGGGCAGAGGGATAAAGGGTGATGGGGTTGATAAATAATCTCGCAAAACCCGCCATCGAAACCAGAGATTTAACCAAGAAATACGGTGACCTCACCGCAGTCGATACACTAAACGTTAAAATAGACTACGGCGAAGTATTTGGACTTCTCGGTCCGAACGGTGCCGGCAAGACAACAATAATCTCCATGCTGTGCACCATAATCAACCCGTCCTCAGGCAATGCCGCTGTAAACGGTTTTAATATATTGAAACAACCAGCCGATGTCAGGCGCAGCATCGGCATCGTTTTTCAGGACCCGAGCATTGACGACCGCCTCACCGGCAGAGAAAACTTGCAGCTTCACGCCTGCCTTTACGATATGTCCGCGGAGCTAACAAAAAAGCGTATAAAGGAAGTCTTGAACCTGGTAGGATTAGAAGATAGAGCTGACTCCGCCATGAAAACCTACTCGGGCGGCATGAGAAGAAGATTGGAACTTGCCAGGGGTTTACTTCACCAGCCCAAAGTACTTTTTCTCGACGAGCCCACTCTGGGTCTGGACCCTCAGACCCGAGAGCACCTCTGGACATACATCGAGAACCTGTCCCGAACAACTGAAATCACTATCATCCTCACCACCCATTACATGGAAGAAGCCGACCAGCTCTGCCGACGGATAGCCATAATCGACTACGGCAAAATCAAGGTCATTGGCACACCAGCTAATCTAAAGACGGCTCTAAAAGGCGACGTCATAATTATCACCACAACTCAGCCAGAAAAACTTTCCACCAGACTGGCCGAACTCAAACTCAGCCCTCACATAGACTCATCAAGAGATACCATAAGATTAACCGTCTCGAATGCAGAAAAGCTAGTACCCAGATTAATCAAAATCGCCACCGAGATTGGAGTAGAAGTCAGCTCCGTATCTATCCATCGCCCGACATTAAATGATGTGTTCCTTCACTACACAGGCCGAGACATAAGAGCCGAAGAAGCCGAATCCATGATCAGAAAACACATGATGATGATGAGGAAACCCACCAGATGAGCGAACTCAGGAAAATCTATGGATTGTGGTACCGGGAGGTACTCAGATACTGGCGGGAAAAGTCACGGATTATCTCTTCGTTCATACTGCCTTTGCTCTGGCTAGTAATTTTCGGCAGCGGCATGCGCGGCATAGAACTGCCCGGCGCGCAGAGCTACCAAACCTACATATTCCCGGGCATACTCGGTATGACCCTTCTCTTCACCTCTGTCTTTTCCGGCATTTCCGTGATTTGGGACAGAGAATTCGGTTTCCTAAAAGAGATCCTGGTAGCGCCTGTCTCTCGTGCCTCAATCGTCATCGGTAAAGCTCTGGGCAGCGGAACAAGCGCCCTCATCCAGGGCTCCATTTTGCTACCGCTTTCATTTCTGGTAGGCGTCCACCTGTCGCCGCTATCTTTTCTAATACTGATTCCCACTATGGTTCTCATATCGATCGGATTGGTCTGTATTGGACTACTTATTGCCTCAATGATAACCAGTATGGAAGGCTTCAATTTCATCATGAGCCTGGTGATTATGCCCATGTTCTTCACCAGCGGAGCCCTTTTCCCCTTAACCTCAGCTCCAGGCTGGCTGAGAGGCTTTAGCTATGTAAACCCCCTGACTTATGGCGTGGACGTCCTGCGCTGGGCCACCTTCAGCGGAACAAATTCGTTGCTGCCAATTTATGTCGAATTCATCATACTGG
>CAZUEB010000256.1:0-2353 GCA_964619115.1 uncultured Dehalococcoidales bacterium | reverse complement strand
TGGCAAGACCTGCTCTTTTGCCGAGCTCCAGAGCGGTGGTGAGGTCAACATCGTGAGATGTGGCTGTTCGGCGCGTAGTATCAAAGGCTTCTGGACCGAGCCGGTCAATTTGCCCCGCTTTTCCGCCTACTTTCTGAATGGCATCAATGATAATGGCTCTGTCGTAGCCAACCAGCAGGTCCAAAAGGCTGAGACCGGCGACGCCGGTCTCCAGGATGGTTATATCTGGTTGGTCAAGCCTGCTTTTCAGTTCGGTTACAACTTGCAGACCCACTCCATCATCGCTGAGGAGTGAATTACCCATTCCTAATATCAGTGTTTTTGTCTTGCCACCCACTTATGGTACTGCAGCTATTGTTAACTGGATATAAACGCAGGTTAGCTGCTTATCCTTTCTACAATTTCTCCTTTACTGTTGTAGATGATTACCTCCATCGGTGCCTGTCCGGGTAGAGTATGGGTAGCACAACCGAAGCATGGGTCGTAAGGACGCCAAGCCATCTCAATGCGGTTAAGCAGACCTTCGGTTATCTTTTTGCCAGGTTTTATTAGAGCCTGAGCTGCTTTCTTAACGGACATACTGATGGCAGCAACGTTATTGACCGTAGCAACGATTAAATTAGCTTTCTTGATTATTCCTTTCTCATCAGTAATATAATGATGTGTCAGGTTACCTCTGGGAGCTTCGACAATGCCAATGCCTTCATCCGGTGTAGCTGTGGGTATGGTACGAATATTAGTACTGGTAATCTCAGGGTCTTTGCTGAGCTCCAGCAGTCTTTCGGCAGCGTAGAGAAGCTCAACGAGCCGAGCCCAGTGAGTTGCCAGAGTCTGGTGTACTGGTTTGCCGCCCAATGTCGAGTAAAATTGCTCGTAGGCTTCCTGAGCCAGCGGTGTTGCCATGCCATCAGCGGCATTGAGCCGGGATAGAGGAGTGGAACGGAAAACACCGCTGTCCTTACCGTCGACAAAGCCTTTCCAGCCGACCTTCTTGAGGTAGGGGATTTTGACATAAGTCCAGGGCTCTACGCGTTCTGCGATATGTTCAAGGTATTCCCGATGCGCATATTTAACAAACTCCTTGCCGTCAGGGTCAACGACCCGGACTTTGCCTTCGTAAAAGTTGACTCTGTTTTTTTCGTCAACCATGCCCATGTAATACGTGCGGTGAGTATAGGCGTCACTTAGAACCATATCAAGGTACTCTTTATTCTTGAGGACGATATCATCGAATACTTTCAGGGAGAGCTTAGCAAATTCTACAGAGTCCCTGGCTATTTGCTCGACCTCTTTTCTCTCCTCTTCGTTGAGGCCTTTGCTGACACCGCCGGGTAAGCCGAAGACCGGATGCACAGCCCTGCCGCCGAGCATGTGAATAATGTGGTGATTCTTCATCCTGGTGTTAATTACGGCTCCACCCAGCTCCAGCCCAACTTTGGCGATGACGCCGAGGATGTTGCGTTCTGCCACAGGAGCTTCCGGGCCCATGATGAAGTCAGGGCCAGCTAGAATATAGAAATGGGTGGTGTGGTCAGTAATATAGAAGGCGCTATAAAATAGTTCACGCAGTTTTTTGGCTGGGCTTGGGGGGTCAACATGGAACAGGTCATCCAGGCATTTTGCAGATGCAGCATGATGAGCTTCGGGGCATACGCCACAGATGCGCTGCGTTATCTGAGGCATATCCTCAGCCAGACGCCCTTCGGAGAATTTCTCGAAGCCCCTGAGTTCCGGGATCTGGAAGTAAGAATTTTCCACCTCGCCAGCATCGTTGAGAAATATCTCTATTTTGCCATGGCCTTCAAGCCTGGTGATAGGGTCTATGGTTATCTTTTTCATTTTATTCTTGCCCTCCTTAGTAGCGAATCGGCTAAGCTGTAGCGATAGAACGTGCCCACAGGGTCATGGATAGCGGCAATGATTTTGTCGATTTCGTTTGGGTCATTGGAGTCAATCACTGAAGACACTCCACTCAAAAAATGTGCCCCTTGGTCGACCACTCCGTCCACTGGTCCGTAGCAGCCGGTGCAGGGCATATTGGCCTGGGGGCAGGGAGCCTCACAGCCGCCGCGGGTGGCGATGCCGGCACACAGGAGACCCTGCTCCAAGAGACAGGTTTCCGGTTCCGGGATAATTTCAAAGGTCCTATAGAATTTCTTGACCTTTTTCACGTCTCTCTTCCGAGGGCAATCATCACATACCGCTTTAGCATTGTGTGTAATCACAGTTCCCTTGGGGGGTAATTTACCTTCAATAAGAGCTTCCAAGGCCAGCCAGGTTGTCCTGGCTTCAGGAGGACAACCGGGGATGGTATAGTCCACATCCACTGTCTGGCCGAGAGTCTTGACTGTAT
>CAZUEB010000255.1:0-2355 GCA_964619115.1 uncultured Dehalococcoidales bacterium | reverse complement strand
CGGCCTTGCGTATACTCTCGCCACAGCAGACTACGTTGTTGTCAGATATGCCGAAATCCACCTTAGCTTTTTGCAAGATTTTCACCGTTGCCACGGCGGTCTTCTTTGTGGGAGGATCGTATGTCTGATAGCAGCATGGGAAATACAGTATCTCAGTTCCTTTGGTGAAGGTTTTGACACCGAGGTCTTTTGCCCAATCCATTCGCTTCTCCGGTGGTTCTCCCAGCGGGTTACCAACGGCGGAGATATTTTTCTCTGTTATTCGTAGTGAGTGAGGGACTACGCCAGCGCCGACTTCCATGATAACACGGCGTATGGCTCGCATAATGTGAGGTATCTCTACATCACGGGGGCAGCGGTCAACACAGGCATTGCAGCCCACACATTGCCACACCTCTTCATCCTCGAAGTCGACTAGGCCGAGTTGGCTTTTATGGATCAGTTTACGTACCGGGAAATTCAATAGCTGGTTCCAGGGGCACACTCCGGTGCATATGCCGCATTGGTAACATGATTCGAGGGGATTGCCTCCAGATTCTAAGATGATATCAGTGGTCTCTTTGATAGGTGTTGTTGCTACCATGTATCAGTCCTTCCTTTCTCCTGAAATGGGCAAACCGAATAATAATACAATATAGAGGTGATTCTTTGCAAGATAGCGCGCGTATTTTTACCCATCGAGGGTAAGTTATTACGTAATTTTACTCTGTTTCTTTAAGTTATGTAGCCAAATTTTAGTGCTTTTATATATCTAAGTTGATAAACATGACATAAGTTGCGTATATTCAAAATAAACACATTCTGGTCTTTGTAATTAGGTTTATTCAGGTTGAACGTCGTAGTTATTTTGTATTAAGTGGTCCTAGATTCCTTATTTGCTTTGTCATCTCGTTTACGAGCGAAGCGAAGCGATCACCTTCAGAGGCCGATACCCAATCCAGTTTGAGTCTTTCCTCTTCTATACCTAATTGCCCCAGCATTTTCTTAAGCAATGGTATCCTGCGGGCTTCTTTTACATTACCTTCCAGGTAATGACATTCGCCGGGGTGTCAGCCGCAGACCAGCACTCCATCGGCTCCTAGCTGGAAGGCTTTAAGTATGAAGGTCGGCTCTACCCGGCCACTGCACATAACGCGAATTACACGCACATTGGGAGCGTATTTTTTCCGAGAAGTGCCTGCAAGGTCAGCCGCTGCATAAGAACACCAGTTGCATAAGAAACCTATTATTTTGGGCTCGTAGCTCATACCATAACTCCTTCTAGCTCTGCCATGATTTGTTCGACGGTAAAATGTCGACTGGTAATGGCACCACTGGGACAGGCAGCAGCACAGGTACCGCAACCTTTGCACATGGCTTCGTTTATAACAGATACCTTTTTGTCCTCACTGAATGAAATCGCATTATAAGGGCAGAGAGATATGCAGGTCTTACATCCGGAACAGAATTGCTCTTCGATAACCGCGGTCGCTGCCTCAATCTCAACTTTGCCTTTGCATATCATAGCCATGACACGGGCTGCCGCTGCCGATGCCTGAGCTACTGTATCTGGTATATCTTTAGGTCCCTGACAACAGCCGGCAACGAAAATACCGTCTGTGGTTGTGGCGATTGGATCCAGTTTGGGGTGCTTTTCGAGGAAAAAGCCGTCTCTGCTTCGGCTGATAGAGAATAGCTTGGCTATCTCGTTAGCATCGGCTCGAGGCTCTAGAGCGTTGCTGAGAATCACCATGTCTACCGGTAAACGCCGCTGCCGACCTACTAGTGTATCCTCGCAGAGGACCACAAGCTTTCCCTCTTCTTCTGGAGTTTCGGCTATATCTGTAATCTCGCCGGCACGCCCTCGTATAAAATTGACTCCCTCCTCCTGCAGATGGTTATAGAACTCCTCGTAGCCCTTGCCAAAACAACGGAGGTCGATGTATAGGTCGTAGATTTCAGCATCGTGTATTTTTTCCCTGATAAGGTGAGCGAACTTAAGTGAATACATACAACAGACACGTGAGCAGTATTCGTGGTAGTTGAGGTCGCGGCTGCCGATACAATGCAGAATGGCTACGCTTCTTGGTTCCGTGCCGTCGTTTAGCAATATCTTGCCTCCGGTGGGTCCCGAAGCATTACTCATTCTCTCGAACTGGAAGCCGGTGATGACATTATCGTACCTCCCGTAGCCGAATTGTGACATCGGTGACGGGTCAAAGGGATCAAATCCAGTGGCGACAATTATGGAGCCCACATCCAAATCAACCATTTTCTCAGTTTGCTCGAAGTCAATCGCCTTAGCTTCGCAGAACTTCTCACAGGCACGGCATTTGCCCTTAAGGAAATAGGTGCATCGTTCTTTGTCTATGACGG
>CAZUEB010000254.1:0-2358 GCA_964619115.1 uncultured Dehalococcoidales bacterium | reverse complement strand
ACCTGCTGGTCATTGCCAGCGACAACTACTTTGAGTTCGACCTGAGCCGATTTATTGCCGCTTACGATGGGGAAAATACCCTGGTAGCCGTCTATGATATTGGCGACAAAAGCAAAGCCAGCCAGTATGGTGTTGTACGTCTTGTTGGAGACAAGATAACTGAACTTGAAGAAAAGCCATTGCAACCTAAGTCTAGCCTCATAGCTATCGCGTGCTACATTTTTCCACCCCGGATATTCCCCATCCTGTTTCAATGCTGTGCCCGAGGCAAGAGGGACAATCTGGGCAACTTCATAGCGCACCTGGTAGAAATAGATGAAGTACGTGCCTATACCTTCAGCGAGCCCTGGTTTGACATCGGCAGTATCGAGGTCTACCAGTCGCTTCAATAAACTGGCTCCGACACGTCTGAGAATACCTAGCTTTATTAACCTCCTTGCATTGCTCAGGCAAATAGGCTAATCTGAGAATAGCGGTAATACCTGTGGTATAATATGGAGCTTTCACAAAGCCTGAATAGCAGGCATATCGCTGTAAGAGGAGACATCTTGGAAGCACTTTTAAGCAATAAGGCGTTATGGGTGCCTGCGGCTGCCTGGTGTGCGGCTCAGGTGCTGAAGGTTATCATCGGCTCGATAAAGGAGAAGCGTTTAAAATGGTCCTACCTGACTACCATGGGTGGCATGCCCAGTTCGCATGCTACGCTGGTTTGCGCACTGGCTATGACTATAGCCATAGTTTATGGTGTAGGCTCTCCTCTTTTCGCTATAGCTGCTATTTTCGCCCTCGTGGTGATGTATGATGCCGCCGGAGTGCGGCAGACGGTAAGCACCCAGTCCACAATGCTCAATCGTATACTTGAAGAGCTTTTTAAGGGGAATCCGGACTTTCAGCAGCGTCTGCGTGAGCTTATAGGTCATACCAAGTTCGAGGTCGCCGCCGGAGCCTTGTTGGGGATTGTCTTTGCATTTCTGGTGGTGTGGGATTGGTAGCGGGGCTAATGTTCAGTTCCTACGGGAAGTCTGTGCCATAATTCGGTTACTCTGGCTCTAAGTTCATCCATGGAACAATCGGTGTCGATGACTACATCAGCCTGTCTCGCCTTTTCTTCTTGAGGCATCTGAGTGCGGAAGCGAGTCACTATCTGCTCTTCACTGAGTCCTCTTGAGCTTCGCAGCCGTTTCACTATAGTGGCTTCCGGTGCTATAGTTACCCAGAGCTGGTCTGCCAGCGGTATCCATTTGGCTTCTACAAGCAAGGCAGCTTCAAGGACTACGACACTGGCACCTGCCTGGCGATATTCCTCTATTTTTTGCCTGACTATCTCGCGTATTCTGGGGTGTGTTATCTGATTAAGCCGAGCCAGGGCTATGTTATCGTCAAAGACCAGTTTGCCCAGCTTGCTGCGGTCTATTTCTCCTTTGGGGCTCAGTATGGACTTCCCGAAAGCAGCTAACACTTCCTTGTAGACCTGCGTATCAGGCTGGAGGACTTCATGCCCCATCTCATCGGCGTTAATCGTGACAGCGCCAAGTTCAGCCAGCATGTTGGATACGGTGGTCTTGCCGGTGCCGAAATTGCCTGTTATGCCGATAACAAACATTACCTTCACCCTAACCCTCTCCTATCAATGGAGAGGGGAAAATACAGAGCTGTCCCTCTAGGTGTCATTCTGAGCTCTTCGCTATTATTCATCAAGTTCTTCACCCGCTCATTCTGAGCTCGTCGAAGAATGTATGCTCAGGGTAAACTCAGTGAAGAATCTCACCATATTTACCTACCGAGATTCTTCGTCGCCCTGCTCCTCAAAATGACATAAAGTCAAAAGCCTCTCCAGAAAGACAGAAGGGAATGTAGTTTTTAAACGAAGGCTGAGATGCCTAGCAGCTCACGTCCGATGACCAGTTTTTGAATCTGCGTGGCGCCATCGGGGAAAGTAAGCGTGCGGGCATCGCGGAAATAGCGCTCCACAGGGTATTCCTCGGAGATGCCGTAGGCGCCGTGCACCTGTATAGCTTTTGACGTTACCTCAACAGCTATGTCGGTGCTGTAGGCTTTTGCCATGGAAGCTTCTTTAAAGGGGATTTCGCCTTTGCCTATAAGGTACAGAGCCCGGTAGCAGATGAATCGTGCGGCATCGGTCAGTATTGCCATGTCGGCTATAAGTTCCTGAATGAGCTGGAAGCTGCCGATGGGGCGACCGAACTGTTTCCGTTCCCGGGCGTACTTGATGGCGGCGTCGATAGCAGCCTGTGCCAGGCCTACGGCTCCTATACCCACGGCGACTCGGAGTTTACAAAGCTCGCCCAGCGCCAGTAGATAGGCACTGCCTGTTGTGCCAATCAGATTGTCCTTGGG
>CAZUEB010000253.1:0-2366 GCA_964619115.1 uncultured Dehalococcoidales bacterium | reverse complement strand
GTTAAAGAGGTGGTGAAGGAACTTGGCATTGAGGCCACCGTAGAAGAGGTCAAAGACATTAAGAGATTTATAGATTACAATGTCATGATGACCCCCGGGCTGGTGATTAACGAGCAGGTGGTCAGTAGCGGCAAGGTGCCTACAAAAGCAGAGATTACACAGCTAATTGTTAATGCCATGGCTATGCAAGAGAAAGATAAGAGCTCTTGATAAATGATGAATCATCCTAATTTCTCTTTTTTAGCTTTACGTGGCATACATTGAGCTAAAGCAACCTTACAACATATAGGAGGTTAATAAGAAAACATGAGCATTCCGTTTAAAGCCAAGACTTATCTGCCCGTGCTTGTCATACTGGCAATCGGGCTGCTATCGGCTTGCTCAAACCCAACTCCGCCAGTAACACCACCGTCAGCTAAACCTTCAGAATCGCCTGCGGTCTCTCCAATTCCAGACGAATCTTCGAACGCACCCGACAGGGTAGACGTGGTGTACTTCCAGCGAAAGAACCCCTGTCATTGCATGGCAGTGGTGGGAGATTATATCCAGACAACGGTCTTTCTTTATTTCCCAGAGGAAACGACCAGCGGCAAGCTGACTCTTAATATGATAGTCTCGGACGATAAAGCCAACGCCGATATGGTTAGGAAATATAAAGCTGGCCTTTTCCAGCTTTTTATTACCGAAGTTCGCGGCAAGAGCGAGAAAACATACCCTGTCGATGAGATATGGGAGCTGACCGGAGACTCGGATAAACTCAAGGAATTCGTGAAGACCGCTATAGAGAAGAGCCTCAAAGGAGAAACATAGTTGAACTGGCCGGACTCGCCACCGGCTTAAACATACCGATTGTTTCAGCATTCCTTCTGGGGCTGTTAGCTACCATCGGCCCCTGTACCATGGCTACCAATATTGCCGCCATGGCTTACATCAGCCGCAGGGTAACCGACCGCAAATATACCGTCATGACAGGAACGCTTTATACGCTGGGACGAATGTTTACCTATTCGGTGCTTGGTATACTTATCATCGTCATTGGACTTAACACACCCGGAGTCTCAACTTTTCTGCAGATTTTTGGTGAGAAAGCCATGGGGCCATTCCTGATAGCAATAGGATTGATACTACTATTTATTGACAGGGTTAGCTTCGGGCGGGGAAGCGGTAAATTATCAGCCATGGGAGGAAAGGTCGCCGATTGGGGAATGATAGGTGGCTTCCCCCTTGGCGCCCTTTTTGCACTGGCTTTTTGCCCGGTCAGCGCCACTCTGTTTTTTATGGTTCTGATACCTTTAGCTCTAAAATCCACTGGTGGCGTCGTCCTGCCAGCGATGTTCGCCATTGGCACCGGGCTGCCGGTCTTAGTATTTGGCACGCTTCTTTCTTTTGGCATAGCTGGGATTGCCGCCTGGCTGAATGCGGTTGCTAGAGTCGAGAAGATTGTCCGTATAGCAATGGCTGTCGTCTTTATTGTGATAGGTGTATACTATATAATACTGTGGATTAATTCCTAGACTGCTCTGTGCAACCACCTGAAAACATGAAAATTCCCGCTAAATCTAATAAGATATTTATACCGCTGCTTGCTCTTTCGGTGTTTGCATATCTGTGCGATTGTAACAGCACGACTACGGCGCCAAATCCGCTAAAGCCTGAAGGGAAATGAAAGTACCCCTGGTGAACAGGGCAAGAGCGTCGCTCAGGAAGACTTAAAATGATGAAACGGATGGCTAAAAAAAGAAAAGCTACGCAAGGCAAAATTATCAAATCTAAGGAGAAAAACAAGAATATAGTAAGTTTGGTGACCGGCGTCCTTATCGGCCTCACCTTACTTGTGTCCGGCACGGGAAAAATAATTAGCGCAGAAGGTGTGCCAGCACAGGTCGTCGACTTCATCAGCAACATAGTTCCTGACATATTTATCACCCCGGCAACACTCTCCTTTCTATACGATATTCTTATTCCTCATATCTTTCCCTGGGCAGAGTTTATTTTGGGAACTTGTCTACTTATCGGCTTCTTACCCCGTCTTATGGCCGTTCTGACCATCCCACTGCTCCTATCATTCCTGGGGACAAATCTCTGGGCCATTATCCACGGAGGCTATGCCACCTGTGCCAGCTGCTTCGGCATCTGGGAACAGTATTTCGGTTCGCTCTCACCTGCTCAGTCTCTCATCTACGACCTTGTCCTTATTGCCTTTGCTATTGTGGTAATAATCTTCCACCCCGGAGGGTTCCTTTCCAGCAGAAACTGGCTGGAAAACCTGGGAAAAGGAAAAAAGAAGCTTGATGCGGCAACGATAAAACTAACAATATCTGAATTCGGCAGCCGCTTACGAGACTTCGGCTCAAAAGCTTTAATAT
>CAZUEB010000252.1:0-2368 GCA_964619115.1 uncultured Dehalococcoidales bacterium | reverse complement strand
GTACCTAAAGAAGTAGCATATCGTATAATACCACCTGGGTCATAGGTGTGAATATGAACCCTGATAGTATTCTCATCGCCAACGACGACAATGGATTGACCTTTGCTTTCCAGCTTCTTCCTGATTTTGTCAGGATTAAGTTTATGTCCCTCGAGCAAAAAGTTAGTACAATATCCATAGGGCTCTTCTGTTTCAGTCAAAATTGGAGCTGTCTTTGTACCCGCAGGCAACTCAGCTACAACCATCTGCGGGCGACGGTATCGCATTTCCTCGATTTTACCTTCTAGATAACGAAGGGCTCCCTCAAGCAATACATATATGCCCTGACCGCCAGCATCCACTACACCAGCCTCACGCAGCACATCCAACAACATCGGAGTCCTGGCTACTGAGTCCCTGGCTTCATCAACAGCAGCCTCTGCCACTCTCGTCAAGTTATTTGGAGCCGCCCGGGCAGCTTCTTGGGCAGCCTTGGCTGCATCCTTGAGCACCGTCAGCATAGTTCCTTCTACCGGCTGTGATAACCCTTTATAGGCGGCGCGGCACGCTTCATCCAATGCCACCGCTAAATCATTTCCTGTAATGAAATCTTTGTCATCAAGCCCCTTTGCCAAGCCGCGGAAGAACTGAGACAGTATCACACCTGAATTCCCCCTGGCACCCATCAAAGCTCCCTGAGCCATAGCCTTAACCACAGCAGAGACGCTGTCGCCTGAAATTCGGTCAGCCTCTTCCATTACCGAGCGCATGGTGAGAAACATGTTGGTCCCAGTATCGCCATCAGGTACAGGGAAAACGTTTATTGCATTAATATCCGGAACGCTTTTCTCCAGCCAGCCAGCGCCAGCGGCAAACATATCCCTAAACTCCTGGCCATCACAGGAAAGAATCTGTTTCATTTCTTCTCCTTTGTATAATCTGGAAATTGTGGTATAATTCTACTCCTGTTGTCAAGACCGACTTGTTTAGTATTAACATTCATCACTATGAGCGGCAACGGAAAGTCTACAGATTTTCCGCTTTGCTCAAAATGACAGACAGTATAGTTAAATAGTCTCATTTGTAAAAAAGGAGTTAACAGTTTGGCTACAAAATGCGACATCTGCGGCAAAACCGCACATTTCGGCCATAGGGTAAGCCATTCGAAGCAGCATACCAGACGACGCTGGCTGCCCAATATCCAGCCAGCTACAATTATGCTTGACGGTAAACCAAAACAACTTAATCTGTGTACCCGCTGCCTGCGCAGTCAACATAAGTCAGCCCGATAAACCAACTGCCTTCCTCATCTCCTGCAACGCCTTCCCAGCTCCTTGCTTAGAGCAAAAAAGCGCAGCTCCGGCAACCAGAACCTCCGCTCCTGCTTCAACTACCTTCGGAGCTATATCTACAGTGATACCACCATCTACCTCTAGCTCTGCCTTAGCTTGCCTTTCATCCAGTATCTTCCGCAGCCGGGTTATTTTATCCATCATACTGCCGATGAAAGCCTGACCACCAAAGCCAGGATTAACAGTCATAACCAGCACCAAGTCGAGCAAAGGAAGAACTTCATCCAACGAGCTTAGCGGAGTAGCTGGATTCAACGACACCCCAGCCTTGACTCCCAAGTCTTTTATTGCTCCGACTAAGCGATGCAGATGTGTGGCAGCTTCAACATGGACGGTGATAATATCTGCGCCAGCTTCGGCGAACTGTGCAATATGAGTCTCAGGTCGCTCAATCATCAAATGTACGTCCAGCGGCAAGTCAGTCCAGGAACGAAGTGAAGCCACTACAGGAGCACCAATGGTTATATTAGGCACAAACTGTCCATCCATTACATCGACATGGATATAGTCAGCACCAGCTTTAGTTACTTCAGCAACTTGCTCACCAAGACGGCTGAAATCAGCTGAGAGAATCGACGGTGCTAGCTTAATTAGCCTACTTTTCATTCTTTTTCCCGACAAGTTTTCTAGCCTGCAACAAAGCAGTTACCACTTGCTTGGGAGCAGTGCCACCGACAATATTCCGAGCCTCAACCGAAGTTTCCACAGTAATACCGTACACATCATCGGCAAAAAGAGGTGAGAAATTACGATATTCATCCAGACTCAGCTCCTGAAAGCCCTTATTTTTACCGATGGCATAGTGCACTAGATTACCTACAATACTATGCGCCTGGCGAAAGGGCAATCCTTTTTTCGCCAGATAGTCAGCCAGGTCGGTGGCTAATATATAGCTATTCGGTATCGCACGTACCATCTGAGCAGCATTGATTTTCAACGTCTTCACCAGTCCGGTTAATACTTCCAACGTGGAAATAAGCGTGTCAACGGTATCGAAAAGTCCCTCTTTATCTTCCTGCATATCGCGATTGTAAGCC
>CAZUEB010000251.1:0-2380 GCA_964619115.1 uncultured Dehalococcoidales bacterium | reverse complement strand
CTGAGATATCCCCGACTGGAACGGGAAAGGGAAGGTGGGCTTACCAGTCCGGTAATGCCGGGAGACTGGTCTGCTCCATCTATTTCCAGCATCTGTCTGGCTATTTCCAGACCGTAGACCTCGGCAACAACGTCCCGGATTATGCCGTTACCCGGTGTCTTTAAAATCAGCCGCCCATCGAGTACAAGATTAAATTTTACCTCGGGGAAAGCCATGGCGTACTGGCTTAAGAGGTTGGCGATATGGCCGTTTTCGGTAGTTGCAGACTTCAGGAATTTCAGCCGTGCCGGGAAGTCGCGAAAAAGGCGATGCACGGTGACGGTAGTACCCTGAGGTCGGCTGCGTCTTTCGCGCTTTACTATGCTGCGGTTCTTGAGGTGAAGATAGGTGCCGGCGGTATCGCCGTCGGCTTTGCTCAGGATTTCCACCTCGGCGACGGCGGCTATGCTGGGCAGAGCCTCGCCGCGGAAGCCCAGGGTAGAGATTTTCTCCAGGTCGGTTAACAGGTCAATCTTGCTGGTGGCGTAGCGGTGAAAGGCAAGCTCCACGTCGCTGGCTGGTATGCCGCTGCCGTTGTCGGTGACCCTGACAAGGCTGACACCGCCGCCCTGTGCCTCGACTGCTATATGCGTGGCGCCGGCATCCAGAGCGTTCTCCACCAGCTCCTTCACCACCGAAGCCGGTCTTTCTACCACCTCCCCGGCGGCTATCTTGGAAATGACTTCCCGAGCTAAAATCTTGATTGGCATTTACGTCTTACCTATAGTAGAGCATGTATTGCGGTAAAGCAAGACCTATGTTACTATTTGTCTGACATAATTATGAACGTTTCCAAATCTATCAGGCAAAATCAACTTGATCAAATTCGTGAGTTGCTCATGCATACTGTTATAACTAAACTTGAGACATATTCCAGAGAAACGACGTACATGCCTTTCCTTTCACGTATTATCCAATCTGATGAATTGGTAGCTGCGTACTCCTTTATTCACTCCATCTCAACAACTCTGGGTATGTCCGTATATGAACAAATATCGAGAATTTTATTAGTCACCAGAGGGGTTCCTGAAAACCATGTTCATCTGAGATATAAGCTTGGTGGGCAGATATCTGATGGACAACGTTCCGAGATTGCAGGGATAGTGAGTGACTTGAGCGATGGCTCATCATTCGCGAATAGATTGGAGCAATCCAATCGGGTCTTAAATGCAAGGAGCAGTGGTGAATTACATACTCCTAAACCTGCTACTGTGGATCTTTTTTACAAGCTTGGAGATGAGGAATTTTATATTGACATAAAAACTGTAAAACCTAACATGGGGAACTTTAAGGAGTTAAAGCGCCAGTTGCTAGAGTGGGTTGCCCGTAGAGACGCTGTTGTTAATACACTTATTGCCTTGCCTTATAATCCTTATCACCCCCAACCCTATGAACGATTCACTGTAAAAGGTTTATTGATACCTGGTGAGGAAATGCAGGTAGGTGAGGAATTTTGGAATGACTTAGCTGGGTGGCCAATATATGAAGATCTATTGCATATATTTAATGAAGTAGGCAAGTCCCTGCAAAATGAGGTAAAGATTAAGATAGGAGAAGTCGCCTCCGAATTTCGACGGTTGCTCAAACTTTGAGCATATGAAATACACTATCTACATTGGCCATTTGTTCTTTGGTAAGCTCCATCTTTACTAAGCCCTCAGATGAAATATTGTTTCTGAATAGGCGCCTTTGTCCCGTTCAGTTCGGCAAAGTACAGGACGCTTGAATTGGTTGACAATCCGCAAATCAGACTTCTGCGCTATTGCTGGATACAGATTGTATTTGTCGTTTGCAACCAAGAAAATATGGAAGCCATCGCTTAAAAACCTTCTGCAATTGTTCAAAACCTGTGAGATCGATTCAACATATGTCTCTCTAGCTTCAATGCCTTGCCCCTTGGATAATGTGCCTATTTCCAAATGATCTCTTCTTTCAAAACGGAACAAATCGTATGCGTAGGCATGTTGGTCATGATAGTCTATTAGTCCTACATATGGAGGACTTGAAAATATGCCTTTGATTCTCTGGTCAGGGATAAGTTTGGTAAAAGTGTTGTCTTGTTGTTCCAAGTCTTGTCTAATATCAATAGACCTCGAATCGCCTGTTAGGCATACTTGGATAGTATTGGTTCGCAATTTGTCAAACTGTGCTAATCTTTTGATCGTATCCTGGCTATATCGTATCCACCATTCTAGAATGGAAAACAAGGGCTTGCAGATTTTGCCATGCTTATGACAATAGTAGGTAGACAATATTGGTTCCTTCAATGTAGCCAAGTCAAAGTGAGTCGTCGCCCGACAAGAACGGAGCGTCCGGCTGAGGATGATGACTAACGCGTTTC
>CAZUEB010000250.1:0-2406 GCA_964619115.1 uncultured Dehalococcoidales bacterium | reverse complement strand
ATGGCAGATAAGTTTGGAATTAAGATTGTGAGTATATCTGATTTGATAGCCTATCGCCGGCGCAATGAGAAGTTTGTGGAAAGGACGGCAGAAGCTAAATTGCCTACAAAGTATGGTGAATTTGTCGTTATCGCCTATAAGAGCAAGGTTGACCCGGATGAACAGGTGGCTTTGGTTAGGGGCGACATATCAGGTGATGAGCCGGTGCTGGTGCGAGTACACAGTGAGTGTCTTACCGGTGATGTTTTTGGTAGTTTGAGATGTGATTGCGGAGGTCAGATTGCATTGGCAATGGAGAAGATTGCCGCTGAGGGACGCGGGGTTTTCCTGTATATGAGACAGGAGGGTAGGGGGATAGGCTTTCATAACAAACTGCGGGCTTATGCTCTCCAGGATCAAGGTTTGGATACTGTGGAGGCTAATATTGCGCTGGGTTTCGAGCCCGATTTGAGAGATTACGGCATCGGAGCTCAGATTTTAGCCGATTTGGGTTTACATAAGATTAGATTGCTGACCAATAATCCGAAAAAGGTAATCGGGTTGGAGAGTTATGGGCTTCAGATAGTAGAGACTGTGGAATTAAGGACATCTCCCACCCCTTACAATTTGGGATACTTGAAAACTAAACAGAAGAAACTGGGGCATCTATTAAAAGTAGACGAAGCCACTGAGGCTTAACTTGAGAATTAAGGAGGGTAAGGTACATGGCTAAGAACTACGAAGGCATGTTGTTAGGTAAAGGACTAAAATTTGGCGTGGTTGTTTCGCGTTTTAATGAGGTTATAACTGCAAGGTTGCTTGATGGGGCGAAAGACGCTTTTCTGCGCCATGGTGTTGGTGAGCAGGATATAGATGTCGCCTGGACACCGGGCTCTCTGGAGATTCCTCTGGTAGCTAAGAGACTAGCAGAAAGTGGCAGGTATAATGCTATTGTTTGTCTCGGAGCCGTCATTCGTGGTGGTACGTCTCATTTTGAATATGTAGCTTCCGAAGTGAACAGAGGCATCTCACGCATTAGTCTGGATACCGGGGTGCCTGTCGTTCAGGGCATAATAACTGCGGATACTCTGGAGCAGGCTATTGAGAGGGCCGGAGCTAAGGTGGGCAACCGTGGCTTTATGGCAGCCTCAAACGCCATCGAAATGGCAAACCTGCTTAAGAGCATCGGAAAATAGGGAACTCTTACGTAACCTTATATACGTGGTCACCGGCTCTCACACGGTCGGTTACCTTGATGCCGATAGCATCTCCAGCCTTACCTTCGGTAACATTAGCGTTGTCAATTTGCATGGACTCAACGACAAATTCAAGGTCTGTGGTGTGCCCCTTGATGTGAATCTTGTCGCCGACTTTTAATGTGCCGCTCAGTGTTATACCAGCTACCACAGGCCTGGCAAAGAAGTCACTTACCCGACCAATCTCAACCTCTGCCATATGAGGTCACCTCCTTTCTTCCTCCTTTTAGTATATGTTTCTGTTTGGAATAAATCAATATCTATCAGTTGACATAAAGTATTCAAGATTGACAGCTATCGTTGCAGGTGCTACCATTTTGATGGTTTTGTAAACAGCGGGCACTTTGAAGGGGCTTGAGGATGAAAGGAGGCCGTATAGGTATTTGGTTGATGCTATTGCTCATGGAAAAACTTAATAATATTAAACAAGGAGGATATCATGACTTATGAGACTTTGATTGTAGAACGAGACGAGAACGTCGCTGTAATTACGCTGAACCGCCCGCCGGCTAATCCGATAAATCTTACTGTCCTGAATGAACTTGAAACGGTTCTAAATGAGTTTAGAAAGGACAAGGCAGTAAGAGCCTTGATTATAACTGGCGCCGGCGACAAGGGTTTCTCAGCAGGATTCGATTTAAAGAGTGGCGGTACCCCGGATGGTGCCAAAGCCATGGACAAAGGTCAGGTGGTGTTTAGTCAAATCGAGAGATATTCCAAGCCTGTGATTGCGGCTATAAACGGCTTTGCTCTTGGTGGCGGCTGCGAATTGTCCATGGCGTGCCACTTCAGGGTAATCGCCGATTCCGAAAAGGTATTCATGGGTCAGCCTGAGATAGACCGGGGTATCATACCGGGTTGGGGTGGCACTCAGAGATTGCCCAGATTGGTGGGTAAGACTAAGGCACTGGAAATGCTGCTGCTATCAACTAGAGTTGGGGCTGCCGAGGCTTTAAGTATCGGCCTGGTAACCAAGGTATCCAGGCCAGAGGGGCTTATGAAAGATGCTAAGGAGCTTGCTAAGACACTGGCCAGGAAGGCTCCAGTTGCCGTAGAGGTAATTCTGGATGCAGTGACTCGTGGACTGGAGACAACTACTGATGAAGGAATCAAGATTGAACTGGCTGGTTCACAACGGGTGTCGAAGACAAAGGATGCCATGGAAGGGATT
>CAZUEB010000249.1:0-2445 GCA_964619115.1 uncultured Dehalococcoidales bacterium | reverse complement strand
CAGTAGGCACAGGAATAGGCTGACCAGCGGCGATTTTCCCCAGAAGGGGGACAGCCCGGGCTTTCTTTCCAAACCCATAGACCTCGATGCCCCGGGCAACCTCACGCTCCCGGGTAATAAGGCCCTCTTCCTCGAGAGCCTTAAGATGGTAGTCCACTACCGACCTTGAACTCATGTCAAGAGCTTTCTGTATCTCGCCCTGAGTCGGGGCGTAACCTTTCTGCTCCACGAAGTTGCGGATGAACTCCAGTATCCGCCAGCGCGTGGTGTATATTTTCATTTATCACCTCTGTCAACATCTGCTCTGATTATAGGTCAATTGCTCTAACAATGTCAAGGGCTTTTTGGCACAATTTCCAAAGGTGAGAGCTGATTTTCAGCAGTGACCAGTCATGCAAAGTCTTGAAATCGACGATTTTTGAAGTAAGGAATCTGACAGTCAACCCAGACAACGCGGATAGCAGGGTTGACGATACGTCCAGAGAGATGTTACTCTAGCACTGTCCGGGAGGCTTGTGCGTGCAAAAGCAAAACAGCCTGGGGCTCTGGTTGAAACAAAGATGCCAAGAAGAGAGGCTATCCCTGAGACAGGTGGCAGCCAAGACCGGTGTGAGCCACGGCACCATTGCAGACATTATTAAGGGAGCCGCGCCGTCCGCCGAAACCATAATGAAGCTGGCGCAGACATTCTCAAAAGGCGAGAGAGAACGACTGGCCTTGGAAGACCACCTGCTTATGCTTGCCGGCTATAGAACACAGCGTGCTGATTCCGGACTTCCCTTAGCAATGGCCCGGCTGTTGGACCTGGTAGCTCCGTTCAATGATAAGCAGCTCAAGCAAATGGTTAAGTTTGCTGACTTCTTAATAGAGGTGGACAGAGAAATAGCCAGGGGGAAAAGCCGTTGAAATTCTTTATTGTTCCGGGTAGACCTGAGACTCGCACTAGCCAAAGCCTGTCACCTCAAAATATGTTATAATTTAAGTCTAGTTAGATAGGGAGGATTAAAAATGGCAACTGAAAAGCAAAAGGTGATAGAAAGAGATAGGGAAGTTGAGAAAAGATTGGAGGCAGTGGAAGCAGCCCGTGCCGTCAGGCATAAAATTGCCGAAGTCCACGGAGAATTTCCTGAAATCAATTCTTTGATTCGCGAGGTGCGAGAAGGCACTGCCTCAAGCTATGAGTAAAGTGGTTGTCGACGCTAGCATAGCGCTCCGCTGGGTACTAAGAGATGAAAAGGAGTCCCGCGTTGACGCCTTATTAGAACAGTGGGCCGCCGCTCTTACCGAAATGCTGGCGCCCCCCTTATTTTTAGCCGAGGTAACCAATGCCCTTTACCTTTCAGTAAAAAGGAAGCGTCTCAGTTTGGAAGAAGCTGAATTAGCCTTAAGCACCATTATGGGGCTAGGGGTGCAAGCAGCCCAACCATCTGGGCTTTATCCCCGGAGTCTCAGGTTAGCCGCAAACTACGGCGCCGCCAACGCTTATGATGCTCAGTATGTCGCTTTAGCTGAAATGCAAAGCTGCGAACTATGGACCGCTGACGAGCGACTGGCTACCAGCATGAAACCGTTGCCTTCCTGGATTAAACTTGTCTAGCTAGTCCTAGGGGATGGAGTTATTGCTTACCGCCCCTGCTTTACAAAGTAACGCGCTGTAATCAAAATCTAGTCCTTCCACTCCGCCAACCATAAACTACCCTTCTCTTCCCCTGATTTAGTGCTCTTTTATCCACCGAATAAGGTCTTCTTTTAGGAAGACTCGTTTCCTGCCAATCTTATGAGAAGGAAGCCCCTCCTTCATGAGCTCATATATTGTCTGATGGCTAACATTGAGAAAGTGTTGGGCCTCTTGGAAGGTGTAAAATATTCGCTCAATTTTTTCCTTGGTCTCTTGCCCCATTAGTAATTGCCTCCTCTAGTCTGAACTAATCCTACCAACGCAGAGTAGCAAAGGCACTGATAGCATTTGACGATAGTGGCAGACTATTGCCGAAAATATCCAGATATTACTTGACAAAGACTGAATAATCTGTTATTAATTTGGGGTAAAAGATGGCTATTAACGGGGTGGAAGCGGAAATGCCTAGACCGAGGGTGACCAGTCAGATGACAACAACACAAGTAGCAAAGCGGATTGGCATTGGTGAGAGCCAGTTGCTGAGTTGGATTGAGCGTGGGGTTCTGCCACCGCCGAGCTTTATCGATAACAACGGCGTCAGGTACTTCGACCAGAAGTGGCTGAGGAAAGCTGCGGAGATTGTCAAGAGTAGAAGGGAAAATATTGGCTAAAAATAGTCAGGCGTAATCTGGTGTTACAAGGTGGTGATGTGTATGTGAAAGGAACAAAGATTAAGCACCAAAATGAAATCTATCATAGGAGGAGCTATATAACATGAGAAACAAACTTATTAGTGTCTTAACTGCCCTGGTGCTGGTGCTGAGCTT
>CAZUEB010000248.1:0-2449 GCA_964619115.1 uncultured Dehalococcoidales bacterium | reverse complement strand
ATTGACCTTTCGTTTGTTGCCATACATATACTAACCGCTGTCCCACAGTGACAAAGCCAAGAACTATCAAAATCACCAGAGCTATAAGAATGCTGAATTTGCACAACGGGTTCAAAAGTAAACCAAGCGCTAATATTATAACTCTCTCGGTCCTGGTAAACAAACCTACGGGGCAGTTTACCCCGATGCCTTCGGCTCTGGCTCTTATATAGCTGGTGAGCAATGCGCCGACCAAAGCTAGGAAAATAAGCACTATCTCAATGTAGCCTCCACTTCTTATGTATAGGACCAAAAAACCTAGAAGCACTATGGCATCAGAAATCCGGTCGAAAGTGGAGTCTAACAGAGCACCAAAGCGAGTGGCTTGGTTGGTTAAGCGAGCTAATGCCCCGTCCAGAATGTCGAATAATCCTGAGAGAAGGACTAGAAATCCGCCGATGAGCAGTTGATTGGTGGCAATAGCAGCGGCTGCGATTACGCTTATTGTAAGAGCTATCCATGTCAGGTTGTTGGGCTTTAATCGGCTCTTGACCAGGACCGTGTTTAATGGTTCAGTAATCCATCGAGCAGCTATTCTTCTGAGTTCAGATAAGTTTTTCACAGAGTGCTCCTAAGCACAGCTACTAATCAAGCTGTTATAGTAATCTGTAACTTGCCGTGCAACGTTCGGCCAGCTGTATTTCTCGGCTTTGATTTTCCCCTTATCTCCCATCTGGAGACGCAGGGATTTGTCATTCAGGAGCGATAGCAGAGCTTGTGCCAATGATTCAATATCTTTGGGTGGCACAAGCAATCCTTCATCACCATGGGCTAACACACTGGCATAGCCTTGAATATTCGTAGCGATTACTGGCTTTCCACATGCCATAGCTTCCAGCAAGACTATGCCAAAACTTTCACCACCGGTAGCCGGGGCACAGAAAATATCAGCGCTACGGTAATATGAAGGTAGCTCAATGCTAGGGACAAAACCGGTAAAGACCACATTGTTGGTCAGACTCATATCCTCGACCATTTTTTCATATCTAGAGCGTAATATAGTGCCTGGACCAACTACAATTAGACGTAAGTTGGGGAAACTAGGTATAACCCTGGCACATGCGTTTAATAAATAGCCCAGTCCCTTTCGCCTTTCGAGACGGCCTACGAATAATATATTTGTCTTGTCGTCAGCGAATTCTTCCCGCACATGGCCACCGAAGCGGAAATGTTCGGTATCTATGCCGTTGGGGATAATACGATAGTCACCGGGTAGGTGGCGGCTCACATATTCCAGAGCTGGTTTGGAGACGGCGATTTTACCGTGTAATTTGGAAAGCCATCTCTTAAAGATGGGTTTGCCCAACCAGTAAGTTCTAGGCTTAGTGTGGCAAGCATGAAAAGTGCCGACATTTATGGAGTTTGACTTGAGGAGTGCGCTTAAGCAGATCATCGGTGCGAATGGTTCGTGGAGGTGTAAAATATCAAACTCCTCTTTAGCCAAGATTTCACCTATTTGAGCTGGTAGCCAGGGAGATACGGGGACTCTAGCTATGGAGCCAGCGTATGGGATAGGCAAGGGCTTTCCTACAGGGGTAACCTCCTCTTCGAAGTATCGAGTCCCTCTTATTGGACATGGGGCTATGATTTTGACCTTATGCCCCAACTGGATGAAATTATGAGCCAGATAGGCGATGTGGTTGACAACGCCACCCGGGAATGAATAGTCATAGGGGGAAACTAATCCGATTTTCACTACTGCTATTGCCTTATCTCGGCGAACCTGACAATAGTTGTGCTCTGTCTAGCTTTCCTTTGCCTTTTCGCTGGCTGTTTCTGGGAGACAAATCGGTGTCTGTTGGTCCTTTCCAGCGATGAAGTTCTCGACCCGCCTGTGGGCTTCGTCGTCAGAATATTGGATAGGTGGCGACTTCATAAAGTAGGCACTGGGAGCTACTATAGTTCCGGCTAAAGTCCTGTCCATGGCTAATTTGCAGCACCTTATGGCATCAATAACTACCCCAGCGGAGTTAGGACTATCCCATACCTCCATTTTAAGCTCTAAATTGAGAGGTACGTCGCCAAAAGTACGACCTTCCATCTTGATGTAGCAGAATTTACGGTCAGCCAGCCATGGCACATAGTCGCTTGGGCCTACATATATGTTGGCAGGCTCAATTTCATAATCTAGCTGGGAGGTTACTGCATTGGTTTTGGATATTTTCTTTGATTCCAGGCGCTCTCGCTCTAGCATGTTATAGAAGTCGGTATTGCCGCCAAAATTAAGCTGATAAGTTCTCTCCAGTTTGACTCCACGGTCGCGAAAGAGTCTAGTAAGCACACGATGGGTGATTGTAGCTCCGACCTGGGATTTGATATCATCACCGATGATTGGTAATCCTGTTTCGGCGAAGCGTTTATACCAGTAGGGTTCGCGAGCAATGAAGACTGGTATGCAGTTAATAAAGCC
>CAZUEB010000247.1:0-2477 GCA_964619115.1 uncultured Dehalococcoidales bacterium | reverse complement strand
ACTTTTATATCTCTCAAGCTGCCTTCTCTGGCGCGGTCGGCAACTGCGGCTAAAAGAGCCGGTGGTTCAGATATGGTCGAGCCGTGTACCAGTGTGTCACCATTTTTTATCAGTCCCGCGGCTTTTTCAGGCGTAGTTAATTTCTTTTTATATTCTGCAGCATATGTATTCATCTTTTCTTCCTAACACCAAAAAACAGTTTATACACTTATTCTCATAAAGCTAGCCGAGAATAATCCGTTGTAACGGCTATTTTCAAATTAAGTACATATTCTCCGCTTCTCGCATCAATCCATCTTTAAACTTTGGGTGGGCGATACTGATGATATCCAGCGCCCTTTCCCGCGTGGATTTCCCCTTTAAATCGATTACACCTTGCTCGGTGACAAGGTAGTGGGCATCCATCCTGGGAGTGGTAACCACAGTCCCGGCTTCGAAGCGTGGCACCACACGGGAGACCTCTCCGCTCTTGGCTGTGGAATGGAAGGCTAAGATTGACTTACCACCCTTAGAATCGAAGGCACCACGCACAAAATCAAGTTGCCCTCCGGTGCCACTGAACTGATAGCCGCCCATAAATTCGGCATTGCACTGCCCGAGAAGGTCGACTTCAAGTATAGAGTTAATGGATATCATGTTTTCATTTTTAGCTATCACGGCGGGGTCATTGACATAGGAGACAGGGTAGCTTTCCATAGTGGGGTTATTATCCATGAATTCGTACATCCTCTTGGTGCCCCGGGCAAAGGTGAAGACGTTTTTCCTCGGGTGGAGGGATTTCTTCCTGCCTGTAACCGCGCCTTTCTCTATCAGGTCAACCATGCTGGGGCAAAACAGCTCGGTATGAATTCCCAGGTCTTTATGACCCACCAAGTAATGAGCGATAGCATTAGGAACATTACCGGCCCCCAGCTGGATAGTGGCTCCATCAGGGACCATCCCTGCAACACTCTTACCGATGATTTCGTCTTCAGTGTCCAGTTCCTGCGGTATACTTTCGAACAAGGGAGCGCTATTTTCCACTATGGCATCCACCTCAGAGATGTGGAGAAGGGAGTCTCCAAAGATACGGGGCATTTGCTCATTGACTTCCACGATGAGCTTTCTACAATATCTGGCTGCCGTTGAGGTATAGTCGTTCGAGGTACCAAAGGTGAAATAGCCGGCTTTGTCCATGGGAGAAACCGTGACTACGGTAACATCGATTTGCATAAAATCCTTCAGCAGCCGCGGTATCTGATGAAAATAATTGGGCACAAAGTAGTTCAGCCCTACTCTAACCCTGGCTCTATCAGCCAGTCCGACAAACCAGGTATAAACCTGAATACAATCGCAAAGGTCTGGCGCAAGTATGGTCATGGCAGCATTCTCTGCCGGATGAAGAAAATATACGCTTATGTTCTTCAGGTCTCCCTGCCTTGCCCTGTCTGCAATAGCAGACAGAAGAGCAAAAGGTTCAGCATTGACCATACCGGGCACGATGGTAGCACCGTCCTTAATGCCTGCAACCGCCTTCTCTGGCGTGGTCAGCTTTTTTCGATACTCTTCAAAATAGCCACTCATTGCTGTTACTCCTTCAACTCAGAGGCTGGCTGGTTTCACTTTCCGTTGAACCGCAGAGCCAGCATGGTGATATCGTCAGACTGCGCCGTTCCACGAGTGAACGTCTCTATCTCAGCTTTTATTGCTTTTATTATGTACGTCGGGTCTCTGTCTTTCAAGTTTGACAGGCAGTTTTTAAGCCTATCGCTAGAGAACAGAATTTTTTCTGGATTCTCAGCCTCGGTTACGCCATCGGTATACATGAAGATAACATCATCTGGTTTGAGTATTAGTTTTTGGCATTCGAATCTGGCATCTGGCATTACCCCCACTACCAGACTCTTAGACATCTGGATGAATTGAAATTCGCTGTCGGCGGTACATATTAAAGGTGGATTATGCCCGCCATTGGCAAATAACATTTCACCGTTATCCGTATTGAGAATTACGCAGAAGCCCGTGAAAAACATTGAGAACTCATTATCAGGATACAGTATATCGTTAACCCTGGTCAGAATCTGTTCCGGAGACAAGCCACTCAATGCCTCTGTTTTCAACAGGGTTTTGCTGATTGCCATGAACAGCGCCGCAGGGATACCTTTTCCACAAACATCACCGATATCGAAACACAGTTTATTCTCATCGACAAAGAAGAAGTCATAGAAATCGCCGCCTACTTCTCTTGCCGGAGCCATGGTGGCAAAAATATCGAACTCTTTTCTATCCGGGAACGGAGGGAATGTCGTGGGCAGCATGCTGGTCTGGATTTCAGTAGCCACTCTCAACTCGCTTTCGATGCGCTCCTTGGCAGCGGTGGTTCTCTCGAGCTCCTTCATATGTACTTTCAGGCTCTCAACCATATCCTGAAAGGTCCTGGCCAATTCCCCCAACTCGTCGCTACGATTGGCAACGGGGTTAATTACGCTTGTCTGATA
>CAZUEB010000246.1:0-2487 GCA_964619115.1 uncultured Dehalococcoidales bacterium | reverse complement strand
GATGGAAAACAGCCTGAAGCAGAGAAACATGATTACACCCAGATTGCATCTAGTAGCTTGGGAGGTCACCCGGAGCTGCAACCTGTTATGTGCCCATTGCCGTGGATCAGCCAGTCCTGCTTCGTATAGCGATGAACTCACCACCGACGAGTGCTTCCACCTCGTCGGCCAGATTTTGGAAGTTGGCCGTCCAATTATTATTCTGACCGGTGGTGAGCCGCTGGTTCGCTCAGATATATTGCAAATTGCCAAATACGCAGTGAGCAAAGGGCTGAGGGTGGTCATGGGGACTAACGGCACTCTCATTACTGAGGAAATGGCTTGGAAGCTGAAAGGTGTTCCTATATCACGTCTCGGGATAAGCTTGGACTTTCCTGTAGCTGAGCTGCAGGACGAATTCCGTGGACAGAACGGCGCCTTTGCTGCTGTTATGGCTGGCATTGCCAATGCTCAAAAGGCAGGTATCGAGATTCAAATTAACAGCACCATTACCAAACTGAACGTGAGCAATTTAGACGAACTCTTGTCCTTAGCGCTCGAAGTTGGAGCCGTTGCCTTTCATCCCTTTCTGCTTGTCCCTACCGGTCGGGGCAAGGGCCTGAAATCAGTGGAGCTTTCGCCACAGGAATATGAGCGGGTTCTGAACTGGATGTACGATAAACAGCAGGAGTTGAGAGATAGGATATTCTTCAAGCCTACCGATGTTCCACACTACCTGCGCGTGGTCAAGCAGAGACAGGAGCAAGACCAGAAAAATGAAATAAAAGTGCCTTATGGTCACAACCCAGCCAATGTACTCACTCGTGGTTGTCTTGCCGGCATTGGTTTCTGCTTCGTTTCTCACCAGGGAAAGGTGAAAGGGTGTGGCTATCTTGATGTGGAAGCCGGCGATATCAGGAAGGAAAGTTTTGGTCAGGTCTGGGCTAATTCCCCCTTGTTCTCCAAATTAAGGGACCTTTCCAATCTCAAGGGCAAATGCGGTGCTTGTGAATACAAAAAGATATGTGGCGGCTGTCGGGCTAGAGCCTACGAGGCTACCGGTGACTTTCTTGAGGCTGAGCCCTATTGTATCTATGAACCAGTCAAAGTGAAAACTTGCTATGGATAGAAGGCCAATATACGTTTAGACGGTGTTGACCAGAGGTTGCTTGGCTTCCTTCAAGCAAGATTTCCATTGACCAGCCCGGCGAACAAGTGGCCCGTAAGCCAGGAACAGTCAGAAAAGCAGTGATGGTTTTTGATGAACTTTAATGAAATCCAACATCAGGCAAAGGCGGACTGGGACTCGGCTTATCATGGTGAAGTTCCCCAAATCCTCATCGGCACTGCCACCTGTGGCCGAGCTGCTGGTGCATTACCCGTAGTTGAAGCCTTCAAAAGAGGACTGGCTAGGCTAAACGCCCAGGCTAAGGTGACCGAGGTCGGCTGTATCGGGCTTTGTTCGCTTGAGCCGCTGG
This sequence comes from uncultured Dehalococcoidales bacterium, assembly GCA_964619115.1. Lineage (GTDB taxonomy): Bacteria > Chloroflexota > Dehalococcoidia > GIF9 > UBA5629 > 9FT-COMBO-48-23. The sequence goes on along the minus strand of CAZUEB010000246.1, from coordinate 1,030 downwards.
TCACCATAATCAAACCAGGTTCCTTCACAGTTTGCTACAATAATGTAACTCCCCAAGTTGTGCCCACTCTCGTCGAAGGCTACATCCAGAATGATGACCCATGCCTCGACCTCGCTCTAGGCACAATTGAAGCTGGTGACGGTGGTGCGGTCTATATTCCAGAACTTTCCAGATTTGAGCATGAACATCGTTTACTGTTACGTAATTGCGGCTATATTGACCCTGGGAATATAAACCATTACATCGCCAATGGTGGCTACAGCAGTTTGGCTAAAGCTCTGAAAATGGAGCCGGTTGCTATAGTTGAGGACATAAAGAAATCGGGTTTGAGGGGGAGAGGTGGTGCTGGCTTTCCCACGGGGAGGAAATGGGAGCAGTGCCGGGAGGCATCAGGACAGCCTAAATATATAATCTGTAATGCTGATGAGGGAGACCCGGGCGCCTTCATGGATCGGGTGGTCTTAGAAAGCGACCCGCAGCAGGTAATAGAAGGTATGATTATCGCTGCCTATGCCGTGGGTTCTAGAGAGGGGTTCATTTACATTCGCGCTGAGTACCCTCTGGCCATAGAACGGCTGAAAATTGCACTGGAGCAGGCAAAAAATCTGAGACTATTAGGCGGCAATATTTTGGGCAGCGGCTTCAGTTTTGATATAGAGATAGTCCAGGGGGCTGGTGCCTTTGTATCCGGTGCGGAGACGGCTCTAATTATGGCCATTGAGGGGAGAAGATCGATGCCAAGACCACGCCCACCATACCCTTCAGATTTCGGCCTTTGGGGCAAACCCACGGTTCTTAACAACGTAAAGACCTATGCCTATGTCCCTCTAATACTTGATCGTGGAGCAGACTGGTTTTCAGGCATTGGTACTGAAGGCAGCAAAGGCACTGCGGTATTTGCTCTGGCTGGCAAGATGGTCAACACCGGGCTGGCAGAGGTAGCCATGGGCACAACTCTGCACGAGCTTATCTTCGATATTGGAGGTGGCATTAGAGGCGATAAGAAGTTCAAGGCAGTGCAAATCGGCGG
>CAZUEB010000245.1:0-2527 GCA_964619115.1 uncultured Dehalococcoidales bacterium | reverse complement strand
GCTGGGCTTATCTATGGCCTTACCATTGACGGACTGGGGCAGGTAGAAGTACAGGTGTCATCTTCTCTGGCTCGACATGCCAGAGAAATCTTAGCCGATGTGAAAAACGAGAGATATTAAGCTTTTAGGCCGAGCTCTGAATAAAGCGCCTCAAAATCAAAATAGCGATCCAAAATATTGCCAAACGTCTCTAGTTTACGAGGGTTTTTAAAATTGGCTTTACTTAGAGCTTCTTCAATGCTGGTTACAGCTGCAGAGCTATCCTGTTTAACCATAATTATTGGCACATGTTTATCTTGAGCCTGAGACATGACAGCGGGCAAAGGTTTTACATTGTTGGTAAGAACCAGGCATTTGGTTGAAGTTTCCAAAGCAGCTAGTTGCATATCAGCACGATCACCATGAATCACTGCCGCCTTGTTTTCTTTGCGGCCGAAATAGATTGCTCCAGAGTCAGGTGTCATCGCACCTAACATTACATTTTCCACTATTTCATCAGCATTATCTGCAGGAGTCAAGACCTCTCCATCAAGAATTTCAATCATTTCTCCGACAGTGACGCCAAGCAGGCTCCTGACCTCAGGAAGTATACCAAGGACCTTTATTCCAGCCTTATCGAACAAGCCAGCCAATTGTAATCTCAGCTGCTCTATCCTAGAATTAGGCACAAAGTTTATGACAATTCCCATGGGCTGACCCAATTTTTCACCTATGTGCGCGATTTTCGACATGTCTAAAGTCGACGAATAACGGAGCGCAATAATTACCTTAGCTTCCACCGCTTCAGCAATCATGTAACAAGCCAGAGTAGAGACTTTATCCACATCCAAATTGCCCAACCCCTCCATAATGACGATATCTCTACCCTTTGATATCTTACGGTATATCTGCCTCATATTACCTGTGAAGTCGGCTACTTCCGTGGTCAAGCTTCGCCACAATTCACCCTGTGACAAGCGAACAGGAGCAAGCTGCTCGTCAGATTCCTTCAAATCTAAGATTTTCTTTATGAAAGCAGTATCTTCATTATTACCATCTGTGCTGTCTTCTTCAGAAATCTGGACTGGCATAAAAAAGCCTACCTTCAACCCCCGGTCAAGCAATTTTCTACCAATACCAGCACACAAAGCCGTTTTCCCGGCAGCTTCCATAGACGTTACATATAAAGCAACCACGTTACCTCCTAAACATGAACTCTTGTAATTATATTATCTTGCCTCGCTCTTTACAACCAAGCCAAAGCAGCCTATAATATGTGTCAAACTTCAAACCGACTGAGGGTTACCAGACCCTCAGTTTTTTACTAGCTTTCGATACAGGAGACATCACATGAGCCAGAAGAGAATTCTTATCACCAGAGAGGGCTTAGACAAACTCCAATCTGAGCTGGAGCACCTACTTTCAATACGAAGGCAGGAAGTAGCCAGTAAGATTAAACGTGCCCGCGAAATGGGAGGCACTGAGAACAACGCTGAATATGAAGATGCCAAGAACGACCAGGCTTTTGTCGAGGGCAGAATACTTATGCTCGAAAATATCGTCAAGAACGCTACAGTCATAGAGTCGACGGTCTTGCCAGGCGTAGTCGAGATTGGTGATAAGGTACTGATCCAAAACCAGGACGGCAAGATAGAGCAATTTACCATTGTAGGTAGCGCTGAAGCAAATCCTGTCGAGGGCAAGATTTCCAACGAATCACCTGTAGGGCAAGCTCTGTTGGGTAGAAAAATCGGCGACGAAGTTGAGGTGGCAACTCCCGCTGGAGTGCTTCAATTACTGATAATGGACGTAAGTTGACCATTTGCCCATTATATTAACCTAGAAAAATCTAATATTTTCCTGTAATGCAGAGCATCACCGAATTGGGGAGTTGGTGAAGTGCAAAGAAACGGCGAGTTTTTCAGGGGCTATTAAATATTTATGGCAAGACTAAAGCACATTGCCCAACAGCGCCAGGAAAAGCTAGACAAGATCAGAGGCCAAGGAATAAATCCGTACCCTCACTCATATCGCCGCAGCCACACTACCCAGGAAGCAGTAGCTCTTTATGAGCAAATAGAATCAAGCCCACAGACCACCCAAAATCCAGAACTAAGCCTCGCTGGCCGCATTACAGCCATTCGCTTCATGGGGAAGGTTGCATTCTTCGATATTCGCGATAGTTCAGGCAAAATACAGATTTTCTTTAGCCGTGACATCATTGGTAGTGAAAAATACGAATTACTCCACGAAATGGATATTGGTGACATCATCGGTGCCAAGGGCAAGCTTTTCAGAACTAAAACCGGTGAAATCAGCCTTGAGACAAATGATTTCACTATACTGACTAAATCCCTTCAACCACTGCCTGAGAAATGGCATGGGCTGGTTGATGTTGAGAAGCGTTATCGACAACGTTACCTCGATCTAATCTCCAACGAAGAAGCCAGGTCTGTCTTCAAACTGCGGGTGCAAATTATCTCAGCCTTGAGGCAGTTTCTAAACGAGCGGGAATTTATCGAGGTGGAGACACCAGTATTACAGCCAG
>CAZUEB010000244.1:0-2530 GCA_964619115.1 uncultured Dehalococcoidales bacterium | reverse complement strand
ATTTCAGCCAGCGGCACCAGCACGAAAGCCCGCTCCACCAGCCGGGGATGAGGTATGGTCAATTTCTTATCGCTTATAACCTCGTCATCATAGAGAAGTATGTCTATATCGATGGGTCTGGGTGCGTTGGGAAAACTGGATACTCTGCCCGATTTAGCCTCGATTTTCTTAGCCAGACGCAGAAGCTTTTCAGGATTTAGCTCGGTGGAGATACGGCACACGGCATTAAGGAAAAGAGGCTGCTCCTTGTAGCCTGAAGGCTCTGTTTCATAGACAGAGGATACCTGTTCAATTACCACATGTTTTGACAGCAACTCCAGGGCTTGAGCCAGGTTATGCTTCCTGTCTCCTAGATTTGAGCCTAGACCGAGATAGACGGTTGTCAATGCTGGCTCCTCCTGTCCCGTATAATAGCATCGCTCATGCGGCAAACGCGCACCATCTCTTTAACATCATGCACTCGGATTATGTCGGCACCTTTAGAGATACCGATGGCGACGCTGGCTGCCGTGCCCTCCAGGCGTTGCTCCGGGGGCAATTCCAGAACAAGCCCAATCATCGATTTACGTGAGGTGCCCAGAAGGATTGGCCTCCCCAGTACTTTAAGCTCGTCAAGCCGGCGTACCAGCTCCAGGTTCTGCTCCAGTGTCTTGCCGAAACCGACGCCCGGGTCAACGATGATATTATCCCAGGGCACGCCTGCATCCAATGCCACATCTATAGCTCTCTTCAGGTCGGCAATAACCGCCGGCACGATATTTGGCTTGGGCTCGTCTCTCTGATTGCTCATCAGTATTATGGGCACGGTTCTCTGTGCTGCCAGTTCAGCCAGTCTCGGCTCCTTCTTCAACCCCCAGATATCATTGAGCATGTCTGCGCCGGCATCCAGAGCCCGGCGAGCCACCTCGAATTTATAGGTGTCAACGCTCAAAGGCACTTCCACTTTACCGGACAGCCGCTCCAGCACCGGTATCACCCGCCGCAACTCCTCATCGACTGTTAGGGGAGCCGAATTCGGGCGTGTAGATTCGCCGCCGACATCGAGTATGTCGACACCTTCAGCAACAAAGCGCCGCGCCTGAGTCACCGCGGCATCGATACTATCCAGTCCGTCACCGGAAAAGGAATCGGGGGAGACATTGATAATCCCCATCACGTAGGTACGTTCTCCCCAGCGGAAGGTTGCTTCCCCACAACAGGTGACACTCGTAGAGGAACCACACCTTTCCTTTCTCCATTGAAGCAACGAAGCCTTGCTAATCCTGTCAGCCATCAGGTCTCTATTCTACCACGCAAGGCGATGTGTTATGTAGTCAATGTGTGAGACTCTTCCCATTCCCCTTCGCTTTCGGCTCAGGGTCAGGGTCAGACATGTGACTATACGCTATTCAATTCTCGGCTAAATATGTTACAATGCTCTATCTGCGGCAATCGCATATGGGAAGGTAAAGCATATGGGAACTGAGGAAAAAATCACCGAATTAAGAGAGTTAAGAGAAAAAGCTATGGCTGGTGGCGGAGCTAAGCGCATGGAAACGCAGCACAAACAGGGCAAGCTTACCGCCAGGGAAAGAATCCAGCTTCTCTTCGACCCTGACACCTTTGAAGAGCTAGACCCGTTTGCCCTACACCGCTGCACTGACCTCGGAGCAGAAAAGCAGAAGGTTCTCGGCGATGCCGTAGTCACCGGATATGGCAAAATCGATGGCAGAACCGCCTTCGTCTTTTCCCAGGACTTCACCGTTTTCGGCGGTTCTCTGTCAAAAGTGGCTTCGGAAAAAATCTGTAAAGCCATGGACCTGGCAGCTCAAAACGGCGCCCCCATAATAGGGTTGCTCGACTCAGGCGGCGCCCGAATACAGGAGGGAGTAGAAAGCCTGGCAGGCTACGGTGACATCTTCATGCGCAATACTATATATTCAGGTGTCGTACCTCAGATTTCGGCGGTTATGGGACCGTGTGCCGGAGGCGCTGTCTATTCGCCAGCCATAACCGACTTCATCTTTATGGTCAAGAACACAGGCCAGATGTATATTACCGGCCCGGCAGTAATTAAGTCGGTTACCGGTGAAGAAATCAGTTTCGAGGCACTGGGCGGCGCTATGACACATGCCATCAAAAGCGGCAACTGCCACTTTGTTGCCGATGATGACAAACAATGTCTTGGGGCAATACGCCGACTGCTAAGCTTTCTGCCGCAAAACAATCTGGATGACCCACCTTTCCTGGATACAGCCGACGACCCAAACAGAATGGACGAGGAATTGCTCCACGTTATCCCCGATGACCCGAACAAAACCTACGATATGAAAAACGTCATACTCAAAATTGTAGACAACAGCGATTTTGTAGAGGTACACGATAATTTTGCCAACAATCTCATCGTTGGCTTCGCCAGGATGGGCGGATACAGCGTGGGGATAGTAGCCCAGCAGCCAGCAGTATATGCCGGCGCCATCGACGTTGATGCCGCAGATAAGGGCGCCAGGTTTGTCCGTTTTTGCGATTGCTTCAACATTCCTTTGATTAC
>CAZUEB010000243.1:0-2536 GCA_964619115.1 uncultured Dehalococcoidales bacterium | reverse complement strand
ATACTAATAATTCTGCCTGCTTTAGCTTATCTTTCCATTTGTATCCATGATAGCCGTAGTGGCCATAATCAATAAACCCGATGCGAAGTCTGGAACTCATAGGCTGAGACGTAATTCCAACATAGCATATGTCTTTACCTTCTTTAACAACATAAAGTTTCTGTATTCCAGATTTTGTATCCGGCGCTACGAAATGTGTGGTTTGTTGACCATTGACTTCTATACAACGACAGGTTGAATCAACAATTTGTATTTTGTATCTATTAAATTTATTTATCACTGCTGCCCTCCACCACTGCAATCTCCTCCGGGGTTAATCCGTAAAGCTCATAGACCATCTGATCAATCTGGCGTTCGTATTCTCTGACCTGTGCTTGTTTTGTGGGATTAGCAAGGTAGTCTTCATCTTTAGTGATGTTAAGGATCTGGTCAACTCTGGAAATGAATCTCTTTTGTTCATTTAATGGTACCGCTTTAATTGGCACTTCAGAAAGTGGTACCTGATATAGTTCCAGAGCTTCACCCTTTCTCTTGCCCTTAAAATATAGCCAAAGATAATACAAGCTCGAATTGAGCAAGGCCAGAACGTATTTTAATTTGACATCCGCATCCTTTTCAGTAATGAAGTAGACATCAGCGCTAGCATACCAAGGCACCTCATTATAGCCAAAAGTATTACTGGGACTACGCTGAGGGGCGACGATTTTGGGCCCGCAAAAATCAATATCTCTTGGTCTGTGCAAATACGGAGAGTTGTCCGTTGAGTGGTCCAATATGTCTTTGAATTTCATAAGGTGCTCTCTTATGCTGTTACGTTCGAGATTCTTTAGTCTTTTGTCTGCGTGTATTAGATATTCACAACAAGATATATTGGTCCAATATCTACCTACGTCGGAGTTCTTGAACCAGGGCTTCATTATTTCCCTTTCACTCCTGGAAATCCCAAGATAGTCAATTTCTTGCCTCTGTAGAACGAAAATACCATCCCCGACTTGAGCCTTAATTCTATATCTCCTCAAATGCTTTTGAGTTACCTTATCCGCACCGGATATAATGCCTTGATTCACATTGCAGAATCGAACGAGTCCTGCACCTTGCATTTTGATCTTGTTGAGGATTTTTTGCACGGGGTCTTTTAGCCCGTCCACGCTCCCAATCATTCGTATGTAACACTCATTGCCTTCATAAAGTGCACCCTGTGGTATGCTGTGGTAGACAGTATCCTCGTCATTCCAATTCAATATACTCTGCAAGATCTTGGAAGAAGCTAAACCAGTCTTGTTCGTTACGCAAGTTTCGGCCGCAGTATTCTGGTCACGTCCTTTAGATAGTATAGTCACCATATTATGCTGGCCCAAAGCGGCCTCGAATATCTTCAGTTCATTGAAGTTAACTAGTCTGCGTATAATAGTACGTTCTTTGAAATCCTTTCTCAGCTTCGCAGCGCCTGATGCAGTCGGGTAATAATTTGTTGTAATAAATGCTACTTGGGCGTCAGAATTCCCTAAATTAATACCAAGATGGAAGAAAAAATAGAAAATGTCCATTTTGCCTTGATAGAATTTCCCTAGTGGCCCAAGTTTGATTTCTCTGAAGGTTTCCTTATGCCCTTTTTCTCCAATGTATGGCGGATTAGCTATTATTACATCAAAGCCACCCTTCTCGTGGAAGACTTCAGAAAAATAAATCTCGAAGTCAAAATTAACTTCATAGCCAAGGCTTTTCTTCGAAGCTGCAAAAGCCTCACGTAATTGTTGGTCAACTTGGGACCTCAATATTGTTTTCTTATGGTGATTTGTCTCATCAAAGAATTGTCGCTTCAATTGTTCTATAGCTGTAAGTCTTGGCGATTTGAATGGGAAACCAAGCAGCGAATTGCCACAAACAATCTTATAGTCCAGGTTGGGCAGTGGCTGTATCTGCCTGATGTCCTCCTCATCAACCACCAGCGAAAGCCAGAGCCGGAGCTTGGCAATCTCCGCTGCGCCAGGGTCAATATCCACGCCGTAAAGGCAGTTCTGGACAGCATGGCGCTTGAAATGGTAGTTTGTCCTGCCTTCCTTGTCCGACAGGTAAGTGGTGAGCGTACTACGGGCACGGACAATTTCCGTCATCAAGCCTACCGGAAATGCCCCGGAGCCGATGGCGGGGTCACATACCCTTATGTCGGCAAGCTTGTCGTCTATCAGCTTAGCATTCCAGCGGATACTTCCAGGAAGCTTGTAGGAATAACGTTCCGTCTCTTTGCCGTAGGCTTCAACTCGGGCATCATGCTCAATCGCCAACTCTCCCATATGAACAAAGACTTCAATGTCCTCGCGCGGCACAATCGGCTGGTAGCCTGATACTTTCAGGACTGCCTGCTCAGGTTCAGGTTTGCCGAACAATTTGCCTCGGGGCGGTGGTGTCGTCACAAGTGGCACATCACCAGAGTTAATGGCGGTGTCTAGGTAGTTAATCAGGCTTTCCTGACACATATAATGGACGATTTCACGCGGGGTGTAGTAGGTGCCTTTGGATTTTCTATCTTTGACTT
>CAZUEB010000242.1:0-2537 GCA_964619115.1 uncultured Dehalococcoidales bacterium | reverse complement strand
AAGAGCACCGGTCTTCGGAACCGGGGGTCGTGGGTTCGAATCCCTCTAGGCGCGCTATCTATATATATTCATACCGGCACCTTTCACAACACCCGATTATACACCCCTGACTTGCCTGCATTTCTTAGAAAGGGAACCATGTGGTAAACTAGAAGAGAGGAGAGTAATCATGGCGCAGGAGCTAGGTAAAATAAACAAACCAGAGGCAAACAGCTTTAAAGGGGGGAGGAAACTTCTCCTCGTTCCATTGATATACTCATACAAAGACGCGCCTCCTGATTACACAGAGAAATACGAACTTTACTGGAAGCAGGTGGCAGAGCATGTAGTTAACCTGGAAGCCAAAATAGGCACTATTAGCCAGGTATACCATGAATCAATCAGCTTGGGTGGCGATGACGGCCTCAAGATTATGGAGAAGCTGAATCCGGAGAGCTGCCAGATAGCCAGGCAAAAGTGCCAGAACGGCGCTAAACTTGAGGTAATAGAAGACAAGGAGCTAGCTGAGGAAACCATCGACTGGGAGAGGTGCTTATTCATCGGATTTCTGAGCGATAAAGTGGCCAGAAAAGTGTCTGAGTTTTACATCGAAGCCTCCAGGAGAAGACACGAACAGATCAGCAAAAAGATAGACGAAATGCTCAAAGCTGATGAAACAGCTATATTGTTCATCAGGGAAGGACATGCGGTGCAATTCCCCCAGGACATTGAGGTATTCAGCGTGGCACCACCAGCACTCGATGAAATTCGCCGCTGGCTTCGCGACCGCACCGCAGCAAAAGAATCGGAGGCCGATAGCCAACCGGAAGCTTGAATCTATTCTAACATGTCGATAACCTGCACTTTCAGGTATATCTCCAGACCATGATATAATGTCTTGTACTGCAGAGAGAACAAGCTTAGGAGGAGCTTTGAATTATGGACGACATTGAGAAACTGGTCAAGACAACACTCGGAGAAATCGAGAAAGTTCTCGACGCCAAGACCGTTGTCGGTGAACCCATAACTGTCGCCGGCACAACCTTAATTCCCTTGATGAGCGTTGGCTTCGGTTTTGCCGCCGGGGGTGGCTCAGGTAAAGGGGATGCCAAAGAGGCGACGGAGGGCGGAGGCAGCGGCAGCGGTGGCGGTGCCGGGGTAAGACCTATAGCTATCATAGTCATCGATAAGGACGGCGTCCGCATAGAGCCAATCAAGGGAGGTATGGCAACAGCCATAGAGAAACTGAGCGAAACCATACCCGATATCGCAGCAAAGCTCGCCGAGAGATGGGGAGAACGCAAAAAGGACGGGGGGAAATAGTTGTGGGCCATCGCTGTTCTAGCTAGCCTGGCAATACTAATCACTCTTCTCCTCTACGTGCCGCTTGACCTGGTTTTCCATGCCAGCGTATACGGAAAACCTAAATCCAGCGTCAGACTAGTGTGGCTTTTCGGGTTAGTCAGCAAGGAACTGAGACAGACAAAAAAAGAGCCTGAAGAAAAAACAGCGATTGAACATAAGCAGAAGCGTCAGGATTGGACACTGGGGATAAGAGCTACATCAGAAACCCTGCGGACCAAAGGCTTCTTGAGACAACTCATCAGCTTTACAAAAAGAACTCTCAGGCGCATTAAGGTCAAGGAACTCACAGCAGACTTCAAGATAGGACTTGAAAATCCGGCTGATATAGGTCTGCTCTTTGCCTTTTTAGCACCGCTTAATCTACTTCTGGGCTACTTCTCACCTCACCACATAAGACTGGAGCCTTCATTTACCGGCGAGGCTATCATAGAAGGATATCTTCACGGAACGGTAAGGGTCAGGCCTATCCAACTGGCTGTACCTCTGATTGGATTCACTTTCTCATTGCCCACATTGCGAGCTATTAAAAAATTGGTTTTCTCTAAATGGAAACGGAAAGAGTAATAGTCGGCGACCCTGTTGCAATAGCCGGAACAACTGTAATACCGGTGGTTAAATTATCATTTAACTGCCAGCCCAGCTGTGGTGGTATCTTCTTCTCCGGCGTCAAAAAACCTGTAAGCGTAGTCGTGGCTTCGCTATCGACAAAGAAAGCCTTCGACATCACAGGGGAGGAAATTCCGCTTGACCAGCTTATTCAAGAAGCCCCCGGCCTGGCTGAGGTTCTGGAAAGAGCTTAGCTCGCCCCAAATTTAGCGCTATAGAGACGCTGCTGGTTCAAGTAAAACCACAAATAGCCGCCTAGATGATAACGTTAAGTGCCCCGGGCAATACGCTGAACCGGGCTGGTGCTTCTCCGAGTAGTTCACCATCAGCCTGGACAGCCGATGTTAGTGTCGGCTTTATCTCTACCTCCCGCGCCCGCAACAAAGTCACTTTCGGGTGTGTTAGATGAGTCCCCCTGTAGATTCTCGGCAGCGACATGATAAGGTCTGGCTTGGTCATGTCATTTATTATCACCACGTCAAAAAATCCATCTCCGGGGTCTGCATTTGGGGCTGGCATCATGCCTCCACCGGCATATCTGCCATTATTCAGCATGACAGTACAAACCCGTCTTTCCCCATGTTCTC
>CAZUEB010000241.1:0-2537 GCA_964619115.1 uncultured Dehalococcoidales bacterium | reverse complement strand
TCACACCGCTTACTTTGAGTATTGAAACGCTGGGTGGTGTGGCCACACCGCTTATCCAGCGAAACACTACTATTCCTACCAAAAAGAGCCAGATTTTCAGCACGGCATCAGACAACCAACCCAGTGTGGAAATTCATATACTGCAGGGAGAACGTCCCATGGCAGCGGATAATCGGACTCTGGGTCGTTTTATACTTGACGGTATTTTGCCAGCGCCGAGGGGCATACCTCAGATTGAGGTTAGCTTTGATATCAATGCCAATGGTATTTTGGAAGTTCGGGCGCAGGACAAGGGGACTGGTAAGGAGCAGAAGATTACCATTACTGCCTCCAGTGGTTTGAGCAAGGATGAGGTGGATAAGATGGCCAAGGAAGCCGACGCTCATGCTGCTGAAGATACCAGGAAAAAGGAAGAGGTGGAAACTAGAAATATGGCTGACACCTTAGTCTATACTGCGGAACGAACGCTGCGCGAACAAGGAGACAAGATCCCTGCAGACTTAAAACAGGAAGTGGAGGGCAAGATAGCTGCGGTGCGTTCGGCTCTTCAAGGTACAGATACAAATTATGTTCGCAGTACAACGGAGGAGCTATCTCAGACGATGCAAAAGATTGGTGCTGCTGTTTATGGGCAAGCTGGAGCGCCACCTCCTCCCGGCGAAGCTCCTGGTGGCGAGTCTCCTGGTGAGCCTCCTGGTGGTGAAGAGGGCACGGTAGAAGGCGAATTCAGGGAAGTATAGAACCTCTTCGTTCTTGGTACTGGCTACTGTAGCGGCGGTTTGGTTGCATTTAATGCAACATTCGCCGCTTCGGTTTTAGTGGGGTAAAATATTTTTGGCAAGACAACTGAAATCAATAATTCGACGCTTCTTTATATTGACAGTATAGCTAAAAGTTAATAATATAGGCAGAAATCTAGATTGAAGGGGGATCTATTTACATGGCGAAGAAAAGTATAACTATCAGTGGTGCCGCTATGGGGATATTAGCCATAGTGGCTGGTATCTTGATTCTGATATGGCCTTCTTTTGTTCAGTGGATTATCGGCATCTTTCTTATCGTATGGGGTATTTTGGCTGTTATAAATAAGTAACCTTATCCCTGTTTGGTGCCAGCAGCATTTAATTTGGCCAAAGTGCATTGTTAATTTTGAAAAGGAGGTAGTTTTGTCATGTTTTCTTTGCAAGTGGCCGGTTTAGTGTGGGGAATAATAACCCTTATATTCGGCATCATAGTGATGATTTTCCCCAGGATTCTCAACTATATAGTGGGCATTTATCTTATCATAGTTGGGATAATGGCTATTATCGCTGCAATATAGCTTGATAGAAAGCCAATCAATTTATCGTTGCCGCTTCATTCGAAGTGGAGTTAGCTTTGTTTCTGCTGGTGGTTGTGCTAGGCTAAGGTATGCTCTATTTCGGCACATGTGGTTTCAGCTATAATGATTGGGCAAATAACTTCTATCCCCGTGGGATGCCACGCCGGGAATGGCTTGGTTACTATGCCCGGGAATTTAACTCTTTAGAGCTGAATTCTACGTATTATGCTTTGCCAAAGCCTTCTGTTGTGGAAGCTATGATTGACAAGACTGGGGAAGGTTTCTTGTTTTCAATTAAGGCGAATCAGGAGATGACGCATCATCGTCAGCAAGATAGCAGTGTTTTCGTGGCTTTTGTTAATATGCTCCAACCTTTTATCGATGCCGGTAAGCTGGGCTGCGTGTTAGCTCAGTTTCCGTATAGCTTTGGCTGTAGCAGTCAGAATCGTGATTATCTGGCGCTTTTCCGCGAGCGGCTAAGGGATTTACCATTGGTGGTGGAATTTCGCCACACTCAATGGCTGAAGTCGGAGGTCTTTGATTGGCTGCGAAATCATAATATTGGTTTTTGCTGTGTTGATGAGCCGCAGTTGCCCAATCTCTTGCCGCCTTTGGCTGAGTTTACTAGCAATACTGGCTATGTGCGTTTTCACGGGCGTAATGCAGCCAAATGGTGGCAGCATGAGCACGCTTATGAAAGGTATGATTATGCGTATTCAGTAGAAGAATTGAGAGAATGGCTGCCGAGGATAAGCAAGCTGAACAACCTAACTGAAAAGGCTTTTATCTTTGCCAATAATCACTGGCGTGGCCAGGCGATAGGCACTATACGCCAGTTACGTTTAATGCTTGACTAGTTTGCTTTCATAGCTAGCATAGGCTAGAATGATTTTTACGGTATATAAGGACAGGTTTGCAGGATGGTCAATTTTACTGAGCTTAATGAGCGTTTGAAGCAAGAGCAGATGCAGTTAAGTTCTGAGCTTCAGCAGTTGAAGGCTGAGGAAAAATCTGCCGATGAACAGCGGGAAGGCAGCCCCTTTGGTAAGAGGGAGGAAGGGGCTACTGAAGCTTTTGAGTTGGAGAAGAGGATGATTTTGGAGAGGCGGTTGACTGATGCTCTAGCTGAGGTTGAGCGCGCTCTGAAAAAATATGAATCTGGGACATATGGTATATGCGACCTGTGCGGTCGGCCCATAGAGCCAGCCAGGCTTGA
>CAZUEB010000240.1:0-2538 GCA_964619115.1 uncultured Dehalococcoidales bacterium | reverse complement strand
GAAAGGTCAGTCCCGGGGGCAGCTTCACCGGCCAGCCGAAGAAGCCGGGCGGCGCGATGATAGAACCATGTCTCGATTTTTCGGCATGTTTCTCGTCCCAATAAAGCGGATTGGTCTCTTCTACAGCATCGGCAAAACGCTTAATGGAGCCCTTCTCCACCTCGCAGGCTATGGTACCGATGCTTTTCCCGATGAACTTATTTATCTCGTCAGGCAGCATGTTACACCTCCTGTTGAAAAATGGAAGCAGATGCCATTGTATATTTGTGGTTGTCGGTTGTCAAAGTGATCAAAACAATAAATTAAATGACCGATATCAGCTCAAGGATTGATTTTAGAAATAATGCGGAATACAATGACCTCGGCTTATACTTATAACGGGAGGTGTGAATATGAAAAGATGGAGTCTGCTGTTTGTTGTGGTAATCTGCCTTATCTTCACATTCTCATGTAGCGGTAAGTATACTCTGCAGGATATATCCAACAAATATACTCCTCAGGCTCAGCCGGAACTAACTTATTTGCTGGAACTAGAATTATTATCAGATGGCATGTATTGCTACGATTTGCCGATGTTTGATCCCGATTGGCGCCAAAAAGGGTCGAAAATCATGTATTCTGAAAGTTATAAAAATACGGCTCAAAGATATTCTATCCCTTACGAAACTTATACGGAAGGCAATTATGCAATTATTTACTTTCCGAACAGTAAGAGTGAAGGACCCTGTTTTTTATACAGAGATCCTGCCGGCTGGATTATAGACAGAACCGCTACTTGGGATAACATTCATTACAATTACTCAAACACGGGCTGGTTTGCCTATGATGGGGATTACCCATATTTAAAACTGCTTAAGAAGGTTTATCCTTTGGAAAAAGTAAAACTCGACAATGGAGTTCAGGCTTTTGTTATCACAGAAGATTAAATTAGGCTATTGACCGTGTGTATAAAATAGTAAATGGCATCAAAGTAAGGCAAGCAGATTATCATGGAAGAGCATGTGGGCAAGGTAGTCACGCTAATCGGGTCCAGTCCCGAGTCCTTCGAAAACGCCATTGCCAATGTTGTAGCGGCGGCAGCCAAGACATTGCACGAGATACGCGTTGCTGATGTACGGAAGCTATATATGCACGTTGGCAACGGCGAGATTACCAGCAATCAGGCGAGGGTCAGGGTGGCCTTTGAATACGACCCAAAATATAAGAGGTAGTTATATCTGGTAATCTGCGCTTTTATCAAATTAATATTCTACCGGCTACATATACCTCCCCACCGCCTCTGCAATGGACTTAAGCTCTTTCATCAACCGGGCGAAGTCTGACGGGGTAAGCGATTGCAGACCGTCCACCATGGCTTCCTTGGGGTTGGGATGGGCTTCGATGAGCAAGCCGTCGGCACCGGCGGCTACGGCAGCTTTTGCCATCGCCGGCACCAGGGAATAGTGCCCGGCAGCATGGCTGGGGTCGACAATCAGGGGCAGGTGGCTGGACTTCTTGATTACCGGTATCGAGCCGATATCCAGAGAGAAGCGGGTAGTATCCTCGAATGTCCTGATGCCCCTCTCGCACAGTATAACCTGCTCGTTGCCGCCGGCTAATAGATAGTCGGCGGCGGTAAGCCACTCGGTGACGGTAGCCGATAAGCCACGCTTCAGCAGGACGGGGCACTTGGTCTTGCCGATTTCGGTCAGCAGCGCGTAGTTCTGCATGTTACGGGCGCCGACCTGCAATATATCGGCATATTCGGCTACGCGGGCGACGTCATGCGGCGCCACCACCTCGGTGACCACGGGCATGCCGAACTGCTTCCTGGTATGTTGCAACATCTCCAGTCCCAGCTCCTCCAGACCTTGAAAGGCGAAGGGCGAGGTGCGCGGTTTATAGGCGCCGCCGCGCAGTATGCAGGCTCCAGCCTCCTGTACCACCATGGCGGCTGCCATGAGCTGCTTCTCGCCCTCGACGGCACAGGGTCCAGCCATGACCACGATGCGCTTGCCGCCGATTTGAACACCGTTGACGGAAACCACGGTGTTATCCGGTTTGAAATCCCGGGAGGCGAGCTTGTACGGTTTCATAATCCGGGTAACGCGCTCCACGCCGGGGAGAACGGCGAAAATATCACTGGGCAACTGGCCGGTATTTGGTCCCAGCAGGGCGACCACCGTCTTATTGGTGCCCAGGTTCAGCTGGACGCCCAGCCCCAGGTCCTTGGCGCGCTGAACTACGTCGTCTACCTCCTGCTGTGGAGCGCCTGTCCTCATTTCAACTATCATGGCTGCTTACCTCCTTTAATTTGTTTATTCACCCTCACCCTGACCCTCTCCCATCAAGGGAGAGGGAACTAGTGGCGAGGCTAAAGTCGCATCACTGTCCTTGTTAGAGCAGATGCTTAAATCTGCCCAATCTATATCTATTTTATTCACCCCCACCCTGACCCTCTCCCCTCAAGGGAGAGGGGAATATAATATTTATTCACCCTCACCCTGACCCTCTCCCTCAAGGGAGAGGGAGGAGTTTTTCTAAGAGGGGCTGCGCCCC
>CAZUEB010000239.1:0-2540 GCA_964619115.1 uncultured Dehalococcoidales bacterium | reverse complement strand
GGTATCAGCGACGTCGCCACGCTGACTATCTGCTTGGGCGATACGTCCATAAATTCAACTTTCTCTCGTGGTATCACCAGATATCGGTCAGCGAACCTAGTTTCAACCCTTTCCTCCACAAATTGGCTATTCTCATCGAGTGGAGCGTTAGCCTGGGCAATTATGTATTTGTCCTCTTCGTCTGCTGATAAATAAGAGACCTTTTTGGAGACGAAGGGCACCACCTTTATTTTTTTGTGAGAGAGGCTGGAAAGTTTGGTGGCAAGTTCTGGAGTAATGGTCGCCCCTGCTTTTACTATTGTTTTGCCTTTGCTATCGAGCACCGCTTCTGTGGTTGTTTTACCGATTAGTTCCTTCGATTTGGTGCTCAGTGCAGAGATAACTCTACGGTAAGGAGTTTCGATGAAGCCATAAGGGTTAACCCGGCTGTAAGTAGCCAGTGAGCCAATAAGGCCGATGTTCGGTCCTTCTGGCGTCTCAATAGGGCATATCCTGCCATCGTGCGAAAAATGGACATCGCGAACATCAAAGCCGGCACGCTCTCGAGATAGACCTCCCGGGCCCATTGCGGAGAGCCTACGCTTATGGGTTAGCTCAGCCAGCGGGTTAGTCTGGTCCATAAATTGTGATAGCTGTGAGCCGCTGAAGAACTCCCTTATTGCGGCCACAACCGGGCGGGTATTAACCAGAGCACTAGGCGTGACTGCTTCGGTGCCGATAATGCTCATGCGTTCTCGTACTACACGGTCTAAGCGCAGTAAGCCGATGCGAAACTGATTTTGAACCAGTTCACCCACCGTGCGCACCCGCCGATTTCCCAGGTGGTCAATATCATCCGCCGTATCTTTACCATTATTAACCATAATGATGTGCCTGATTATCTCCACCAGGTCTTCCTGCGTTAAAGCCCGTTCCTTCAGGTCAGTCTTCAGCCCCAAACGCTTGTTGAGTTTATACCGACCGACATTGCCCAAATCATAATGCTGTGGATTAAAGAAGAGGGTATTCAGTAGTTTTTTGGCATTATCAATATTAGGTAGCTCTCCCGGCCGCAATTTTTTGTAAATATCGAGCAGGGCATCAGCGGTATCCTTAATCAAAGGCTCGTATTCCATTGTTGACTTGATGAATTGGTGCTCGGCAGAGTCATCCTCTTTGGCAAACAGGTTGAGGAGTTCATCGTTGTTTTGGTAGCCGATAGCACGAAGTAACGTGGTAATCGCCACTTTGCGTTTGCCGTTTATCTTGACCGAAACTATGTCCCGGTTGCTGGTATCGAATTCCAGCCATGCTCCACGGGTAGGGATGAGCTTGGCATGGCACATTCCCCGGCCGCTGGTGGGGTCTTCTTCAACGGTGAAATAGACGCCCGGAGAACGGAGTAGCTGACTGACTACTACACGCTCGGCGCCGCTGGTAATAAAGGTGCCTTTGGCGGTCATCATCGGAATGTCGCCGAAAAACAGGTCTTGCTCTTTTAACTCTCCTGTCTCTTTCACCAGCAATCGTGTCTTGACATAGAGCGGGGCGGAGTAGGTTAAATCTCGCTGGCGGCACTCGGCTTCGGTGTGGCACTCGTCTGGCTGGCGGAACTCATAGTTCAGAAAGCTTAGTTCCAGCTTGTTGCCGGTAAAGTCTTTAATCGGGGAAGCCTCTTCCAGCAATTGCATCAGCCCCTCTTCCAGAAACCAGCGGAAAGAATCTAGCTGAACTTGAATCAGGTCGGGGACATCCAGTACTTGGGGCAGTTTGGCGTAGGATTTTCCAGGCACAGACATGATTTTCTGACTATTTGCTGACATAACAACCATTCTAATTGCGCTCCTTGCACAAAGCTACGTAATCCCTGCATTTCAGCCGAGCTAAAAGGAAATGAAACCAACATTTGGTGGGAAGATATAAAAATAAGGTGAGACCTTAATAAGAGGCATAATACAAATTTAAATGATATCACTATTTTAAATGCTTGTCAATACCCTCACCGGCAGATAGCTCCTCTTGACAATCAGTGTTAAGGTAGTTTATATTCTTAACAATACACGGGGGTAGGTTGCCTCCCAAGAAAGTGAATCTCAGATAATCAACAATTACTTATGCAAAACAAAGGGTTACTTTTAGGCTTTGAGCAGCTAGTTACGGGTTACGAGTTTCCCACAGCTAACTATAAGTTGGATTTATCTATCATCTCAAAATATCTCGTAGCGGTAGGATTGCAAAGCGCAGAGTTTGTGCCGCCGCTCGCTATAGCCGCATATGCTTTGTCCGCTCTATCAAAGTCGTTGGTACTACCAGACGGTACTATCCACGCCTCACAAGAGCTTGAGTTTTTCCAGCCGGTTCCCATCGGGGCTACTATATACTGCCAAAGCAGAGTAGCCCAGAAGCTAAGTCGTGGTAAATTGAATCTGCTCACCATTGAACTTAGTGCCTTAAACCAGGCCAAAGAAAAGATATTATCCGGAAAAGCTACCTTAGTCTTACAGAACTAGGAATTGAGGAGTAATGCCCATTTTAGACCAAGAGTTAAGACTGCCTGAAAT
>CAZUEB010000238.1:0-2553 GCA_964619115.1 uncultured Dehalococcoidales bacterium | reverse complement strand
GCCTCGTAGTCTGCGATAGCATGTGCCCACTGCGCCTCTTTGGCATGGGCGAAAGCCACGTTGCAATATGCTTCTGCCGGGTCTGGGTCGCGCGTCATTGCTTTTGCCAGGTCGGGGATGACCGCCATCTCCCATTGCGGCTGTTTAACATACAGCCAGCCTCTACCTTTGAATGCCATTGCCAGGTCAGAGTGGCTTTCAAAAAGGGTGAACAGGTAGTTGTATGACTCGAAGAGCCATTGAGCCTTGTTGAGGTAAGCCCAGCCGCGACCGCTATATGTCCTGACCAGGGTGGAGTCGAGCTCAGTAACCCTGGTGAAATCTGAAATAGCGGCATCGTAAGCGCGGTTAACCAGATGTGCCCAGCCCCGACCGTAATATGCGGCTGTAGATTCGGTGTCCAGCTCGATTGCCCGGGAATAATCGGATACTGCCATAAGGCTTTTACCTTTGAAGTAATATGCCTGACCGCGACCCAAATAGGCATCGACCAGGTCGGGGTCTAGCTCCAGAGCTGCGGAATATTCATTTATGGCTTCGTTATATTGTTCCTGCTGGCTGAGCGTATTACCGTTCTTAACTAGTTGCGCTGCCTGTTCTGCGGTATTATCTGGCGCTGGCATCTGGAGACAGGCGGCAGACATCAATAGAATAGCGCAGGCAAGCAGAACTCCGATTGATTTTTTTCTCATTTTTCGCTCCCGGCGTAGTTCTGTTCATAAATATCGGGATATTATACATCGCCAGGTTGAATAAGAAAATAGCCGTCGGTTCGAGTATTGAAGCTGTGACTCCAATGGTGGGATGTGCTGAAAAGCGTCTATTTTTCCTTTAATTTCTCGGGGAACTGTTTACTGAATTTATCCAGTTTGGGGGCAATCACCATGTGGCAATAGGGCTGTGACGGGTTTCGATTGAAGTATTCCTGGTGATAGTCCTCAGCCGGATAGAATGCCTCAAAAGACCTGGCTTCTGTTACGATGGGCGATTTCCAGATATGGGTAGCATTTAGCTCCTGGATGACTTTTTCGGCTGTGGCTTTTTGCTCCTCGCTGTGATAAAAGATTGCCGAGCGGTACTGGGTGCCGATATCAGCTCCTTGCCTGTTTAATGTGGTGGGGTCGTGTACGGCGAAGAAAATCTGCAGGATTTGTCGGAAAGAGATTTTGTCAGGGTCGAACGTTAATTGTACTGCTTCGGCATGTCCTGTTGAGCCTGTACAAACTTCGTTATAAGACGGTTTGATGGTCGTGCCGCCGGAATATCCGGGTACCACGTTTTCTATACCTTCAACTTCTTTGAAAATCGCCTCAAGGCACCAGAAGCAGCCTCCAGCCAGTGTTGCCACTTGTTTGCCGTCAGTACGATTGGTTTGTCCTTGCTCCGTGCTCATCGTTACTTTTCTTTGACGAAGTTCAGGGCTGCCGAGTTAATGCAGTAGCGCTTGCCTGCTGGCGGTGGGCCGTCATCAAAAACGTGGCCCAGGTGGGCATCGCACCTGGCACAGAGCACTTCGGTCCTGCGCATGCCGAAGCTGTCATCTTTTTCCAGTATGATATTGCAATCAGAGACAGGCTCGTAGTAGCTGGGCCATCCCGTTCCGGAGTTAAATTTGGCTGTGGCTTTGAAAAGGTCTGTGCCGCAGCGGACACACTGATATATGCCGGACTCTTTGATGTTATCGAAAGTGCAGGTGAACGGTTGCTCCGTCCCTTTATTGGTGGTGACGTCATATTGCTCGGGCGTCAATATATGTTTCCACTCTGCGTTCGTCTTTCGAATTTTATCGACGAGCAGCACCTTGTTTTGGCGGCTATCGAATATCTTTACTTTGTCCATGACTTTATTATTTGAGGGAGAAGGATTGGCAGTTATCTACGTTATCCAATATAGCCGTAATAACCCAGCAGTCCCACTATAATCAGTGTCAGTCCGATAATAAATACGAATGGCGACAGTAAGCCGGCGATGCCCCAGTACATCCAGATGCGCTGTCTGTGGCGGAACTGCTCTATGCTGTCCCATTTTTTACATTGCCATGCCCATTCGTTGCCTTTAATTCCAAGAATGACCATCATTGCCAGGACGACGAGCGGAATCGGTATCAATGCCAGAAAGGACAGCCACACGCGGTTACCTATGCCCCATATCCATGTTAGAGAGAAAGCACCCCAGTTCCACCCCGTGATTTCTGGAGGTACGGCGGCTGAAAGCCCCTGGCCTGATGTGTTTGTATTAGCTGGTATATCTTTAGTACCGGTCAAATTTTGCTGCATATCGAATCTCTTATTTTGTGATTACGTACTTTATGGTCAACGAGGCATCATCGAAACAAAGCATGTCGCTAGTCGAATCCCAGTTGGTGGTGGTGAAGAATTGTATTCGGAACTGACAGCGTGGTTTACCCTGTTCAATCAGGTTCTGTATAACAGGTTCTCCATTATTCGAGTTTTTCACGTCCCAGGCCCATGGAGAAACAGGATAGTTGGTGAATTCTCCATTTGCCGTAAGCTTTGCCGCTTCGGTATACGCTGAAAAACCGAGGTTTTCGAA
>CAZUEB010000237.1:0-2566 GCA_964619115.1 uncultured Dehalococcoidales bacterium | reverse complement strand
ACATGGTCAGGAAAGGGCAGATAATTTTCGCTTTGACGAATCCGTATCCGGAAATCGCACCCGAACTTGCCAGGAAATCAGGCGCAGCTCTGGCTGTTGACGGTAGGACGGTCAATAACTTGCTCGGCTTCCCCGGAATCTGGCGGGGAACACTAGATGCAATGGCTACCAAGATAAACTATGAGATGTATAAAGCCGCCACCTTAGCTATTGTCGACACTACGGATGAAGGCGAGCTTGTACCCAACCCGCTTGACCCTAAAGTACATTTAGCGGTAACTCATGCTATAGCCAAGGCTGCTGTAGAATCTGGTGTCTCCCAGCGACCCATGGATAACGACTATTTCGAGAACACCAACGTTAAAATGCCGCCCTGGATGTAATCCTGCCACAAATACCACCTCGAAATATCGGCAAAGTCCTAGACATTTCTAAGCTAACTACCAGCTTGCCTCTTTTCATTTAACTAAAAGCGTGCTATTGTAGTTTATGGCTGCTAACCTGAAAGAGAAGCACTGATGGCTGAACAGGAAGTAGTACATGTGGCAATAGCTCCCCCTACTATGCTCGATGAAGAGCTGGTAAAGAAGGTGTCAGCCATTGTGGCTAAGACCCTATACGAGACTCGACTTCGCCTCACAGGAAAGATTCCAAAAATCATCGCCAACTACTACAACAGGCAAATGGCGGAATCAACCGCCCGCAGTCTGAGAGAATTAGGACTTGTGGCGATTGTGTGCACTGATTCAGAGCTTCGCAAACCTCCACAAATATACAGGGCGCAAACCCTGAAATTAGAAGAGCCAGCAATGACATTCCTGGACAGTAGTGGGCAGACAAGGCAAATGGAGCCAGCGGAGATGTTTTTGATTATCAGGGGCAGGATGGAAATTTACATCGACAAAGAGGTAACCAAGACCGTGAAGAAATTAAATGTTACAGCAACTATATTGATGGGCGGTATTCCTATTAGAAAAAAGGTCGAGGAAAAAACCGTGGAGAGGTCCGTGCAAGCCGAAGGCTTTATGAGGTTCTACAACCGGGTGTCGCCTGAGCCAGTAATAGAGATACTTCAGCACGACTTTGACTACTCCTTTCTGGGAGCAGAGATGTCGTCTTCCTCTGTGGCAAACTTAAACACCACCGCCAATAAAATTAAAAACACGTTTCCACAAGCAATCTTAGATGATAGGCTGGTAGCACCTTTCGGTTCGGATAAGCATTCCGCTGTGCCTCAGGAAAACATCGACGCCAATTGCAGGTTAATCTACTGGTATCACCAGGCTGTGAGCAAGCCAGGCTCGTCAGCACAACCACAAATATAATCGTCAGACTTCTTACTCAGATCGAATTCGCTTGACTGCTGCCTATGCGTAGTCTAAAATGGTAGTGGCAGCGGGCTGAAGCGATTAAGCGAAGTAAAGTAGGAACAACTTGCATTATACGTGCAAGTATTTGAAGAAGAGCTGTTTTATTATGCTGGCTCGCCCTGACAACAAGCAGAGCGCCAACTCGCTCTCCTCTCCATTTTTAGCTCCTGCCATCTCATTTTCTGACTCTCCGTCTTACCGGCAAAGGAGGTTACTCATTGGCTAGGTTTTCCTTTTTCCCCAGAGAAGAGAAGTTTTTCGTCCTCTTTGAGCAGAGCGCTCAGAACGTGGTTAAGATAGCCCAACAGCTAAGAGACATGGTGAACACCTGGGAAAATGTTAAGGAAAGAGTGGGGGTAATAACCAGCCTGGAACATGAGGGGGATGCTATCACCCATCAAATTATCGCACAGTTACACCGCACCTTTGTGACCCCCCTGGACCGCGAGGATATTGCTTTGCTGGCTGAATCTCTGGACGATATAACTGACTTCATTCACTCAGCGGCGGACGCCATGTTGCTCTACAATGTAGAACGTCCCACTGATAAAGCCAGGGAGCTAGCCGATATCGTGGTGCAGGCAGTGATTGAGGTCGAGAAGGGTGTCTCAGAAATACATGGCCGCATCGACCGGGATAAGCTTCTTAAGCTATGTGTGGAGATTAACCGCCTGGAGAACGTGGGTGACAGCGTCTACCGCTCGGCGCTGGCGGAGCTTTTTATTAACTCAACAGACTACGCCCACCTTATCAAGTGGCGTGAGATTTACGAGGATATAGAAACTGCCATCGATAGATGTGAGGACGTAGCCAACGTCCTAGAAGGCGTGGCGCTGAAATATGCCTGAGACCCTATGTCAGTCTTGTCTCTAATTCAGCCTGGCGGGATACGGTGGATTTAAGTTTACTATTTATTATCTTCATCATCATCGTAGCTCTGGCTTTCGATTTCACCAACGGTATGCATGATGCCGCCAATTCCATTTCCACCATTGTCTCTACTCGGGTTCTATCACCAAGACAAGCTGTCATCTGGGCAGCGTTTTTTAACTTTGTGGCTTTTCTTATATTCGGCACGGCAGTGGCTAAAACCATCGGCAAAGGAATGATTGATGTCAACACAGTAACTTCAACTGTAATCCTGGCTGGTGTTTGTGGCGCTATTTGTTGGAATATGATTACCTGGTATCTGGGAC
>CAZUEB010000236.1:0-2567 GCA_964619115.1 uncultured Dehalococcoidales bacterium | reverse complement strand
GTGCCATGTATGAGCTGTCCAGTTCGCTCAGCAAAATAGCTCGCGGCACCGGCATCGCTTTTATCGGCACATTCCTGGGGTTGCTGCTCGGATTCGTCTCCAGACCCATTATCGCCAGACATGGTTCCGAAGCTGATTACGGCGTTTTCTCGTTAGCTCTGGTAGTGATAACTATTGTCACGCTAATCTCATGCCTCGGCTTGCAGGAAGGAGCCACTAGATTTATAGCTTACTTTCGGGGCAAAGATGAGCCGGCTAAAGTCAGGGGCACCATAACCGTCTCGCTCCAAATAACAGCTATTGCCAGCATCATACTAGCCATCAGCCTTTTTCTCGGTTCCGAAGCCATTGCGCTGGGGATTTTTCACACCCCTGAGCTAACAAACGCTTTAAGGATATTCGCTGTCGGGCTTCCTTTTCTCGTCATGGTCAATATGCTCGCTGCTGTTTTTCGCGGCTTTGACAGGATGGAACCTCAAGCGTATTTCCAATACATTTTGCTAAATGCCTCATTCTTACTGTTTCTGATAGCAGGGATTTTGCTTGGTTTGCCGTTTATCGCAGTTTTCTATGCCTACCTGGCAGCAACGATTACGACATTGGTAGCACTCTCATTCTATGCTGCCAAAAGATTGCCCAGACTTATGGCTCTCCCCGAAGAACAAACTGGTGGCTTCGCAAAAAAAGAGCTGTTTTCCTTCTCCCTGCCGCTTCTGGGCACGGCAATGCTGAGCGTGATAATACTATGGATGGACACACTTATGCTTGGCTATTTTAAGACTCCCGATGTCGTGGGGCTGTATAATGCAGCTCGCCCCCTGGCGCAGTTTATCTCCGAGCCTCTAGCTGCCATGTTGCTGGTTTATACTCCTGTTGCCACTGTCCTGTATGCTCAAAATGCGGTGAATGAATTGAAGCGTAACTACACAATTGTCACCAAATGGATTGTCTCCTTAACCCTACCTTTTTTCCTAGTGTTGTTTTTATTTCCTGAAGCGGTGCTAAATCTGTTCTTTGGGCCAACTTATGTGGCTGCTGCCCCGGCTTTGCGCATTTTATCACTGGGTTTCATAGTCAATAACCTTTTCGGCCCAAACCAGAGCGTATTGCTGGCTGCGGGTCATTCCAGGTTCGTAATGTGGTCTGTAGCAGTTACGGCAATGCTAAACATAGTCCTGGGCATACTCCTTATCCCGCCATGGGGGATAATCGGGGCGGCGGTTGCCTCGATAGTGTCTCTTATCTCTACCAGAATTATTATTGCGGTTAGAATATACCAGATGTTCGGGGCGCATCCCTGGAGTAAAAACCTGCTCAATCCGGTAATTGCCTCCGCGCTTCTGGCATTTCTCTTCTGGTTTGCGACTCGTGGGCTTGTTGCTATTAGCTGGTGGATGCTGCCGCTGTTGTTTGTTTTATACTGCGTCATTTATGGTTTGGCTATGGTGTTTACGCGTAGTTTTGATAAGGAGGATATAGCTCTGCTTCTGGAAATTGAAGGGCGGAGTGGCATAAATACTGCACCCGTAAAGAGGATACTGGGGAAATTCATCCGCTAGAGAAAAGGAAACTCGGAGTTGTCTCTATCGGCAAGAAGTGGCATCAGTCCGATAGCAGCACCTGCGCACTGCCGTTGTTGTAGATTCTATCACCTTCTTCGATTGTCGTTGAGAGCCAGGGTAAATCGTCAAAACTGATACTCTGCCGTGCTGCGTAGGCAGTGCCTATAGTCCACACCTTATTCCTGGCATTCCAGGTTCTTAAATAAATGCAGCTTGACGAGGCTAACTCCCCGGCATTTTGAGTTTGTTGATAATTATAAAACAACTGGCATCCGTGGATGTCGGCATTGAGACGGTGGTTGCTTACTGCGCAGAGCCAGTCGGCAGCAACGACATCTTGCTCAGTAAAAACAGTGTTCAAGTCCACCCGGCAGCTGGATAACGCAATGGAATAGGGCATATCGATAAAATGGGTGGTCTGGCTTCGGCTGAGTTCAAACACGGCTCCGCTGTTGAAGATAAAATATGGCATAAGCACAACCAGAACCAGAGCCTGAAGAGGCACGGGACCGGTGGAAGACAAATGCTGACTGTGGAGCTTACTCGTAGCCATGTTTACCAGTTTCAGCACACCGGAGCCGATAGTCTCTCCTCCGAAGATGAACAGCGGCGCAGTGACCAGCAGGGTGATTTGCCAGATGCGGGCAGTACCTAATCCATAGGACCATGTAGGTAAGAAAAAAATACCCGCAAGAATAACAATGCTCACAATAATCATTGCAATGTACTCGGCTCTAAGTTTTCCAAATGTTGCCGGACGGAAGACAAGCCGGAAAAAGCCTACAATAAGGCAAAGTTCCACTAGATATTGTAGTATCCGCCAGACTTTTCCTCCCGGTGATGCCGTGGGGAAGTCAAGCCCCAGGGCGGTCTGTGTCAGTGGCTCCTTGCTCAACGGATTAAGAAATGGGAATCTGATAAGCAGGTCCTGAACAAAGCCAGGTCGTTTTATTGCCGCCTCTGATGGCTCCGTTGATGGTTCCCCCGTTGATGGTTCCCCCGTTG
>CAZUEB010000235.1:0-2590 GCA_964619115.1 uncultured Dehalococcoidales bacterium | reverse complement strand
CTGGAAGTACAGATAGTACGGGAAATCTATGACCAAGTCGCAGCTAATGCTATGGGCATTGACCGAACTGGACAGGTTTTACTACTCATCCACACCGGCTCGAGAGGTCTGGGGCACCAGGTCTGTGACGATTACCTGAGAATCATGGAGGAGGCAGTTAAACGATATGACATCAGTCTACCTGATAGGCAGCTAGCCTGTGCTCCGGTGGAGTCGAAGGAAGGAAAAGACTACTTTGCCGCAATGGCTTGTGCTGCCAACTATGCCTGGGCAAACCGCCAGTGCATCACCCACTGGGCGCGGGAGTCATTCGTCAGGGTCTTCGGCAAGAGTCTTCAAGAGCTGGGCATGCGACAAGTTTATGATGTGGCTCATAATATCGCTAAGATAGAGGAACACACGGTAGAGGGCAACAAGTTTAAAGTGTGCGTCCACCGCAAGGGAGCCACCAGGGCTTTCCCCGCTGGACACAAGGATATACCACAACGTTACAAAGAAGTTGGACAGCCGGTGCTAATTCCCGGCGATATGGGACGCCGTTCGTATGTTGCTGTGGGGACGGAGAAGGCGATGGCAGAAACCTTCGGTTCCACCTGCCACGGCGCCGGCAGGGTACAGAGTCGCGGCGCAGCCAAGCGCAGCCTGAGAGGTATTGATGTCGCCGATGAGCTAAGAGCTAGAGGCATCACAGTAAAAACTGATAATATGGCTTCGCTGGCAGAAGAGGCATCACAGGCCTATAAGGACATTACTCAGGTAATCGAAGTAACCCACCAAGCCGGAATCTCGCGAAAGGTTGCCATGGCAAGCCCTATAGGAGTTATTAAAGGCTAGTGGCAAGAAAAAAGGAAACCCCCATCAAGCTACCTTCCCCAAGTCTGAGAGGGAAGACATCAGTAGAAGAAGCCATCGCAAAACGAAGGTCTGCCAGAAGATTCAGAGCCCAGCCCTTATCTTTTGCACAACTTTCCCAGCTATTGTGGTCAGCTCAAGGCATAACTGGCCCCGGTGGACAAAGAGCCGCTCCCAGCGCCGGAGCCACATATCCTCTGGAGATTTTTGTCGTCATCGGTGAGCACGGCATGGAAAACTTAGCCGCCGGCGTATACCACTACGACGTGGGCAACCACTCTCTGAGCCTGCATCTGAGCGGCGATTTAAGACAGAAACTTGCTGATACCGCCCTGGGGCAAAGCTTCATTGCTAACTGTCCGGTTGATATTGTGGTTTGTGCCCTTCATCCCAGAACTGCATATAGATACGGTAGGCGCGGTGAGAGATATATCCACATGGAAATCGGACATGTCGGCCAAAACGTCTCGCTACAGGCTGTGGCACTTGGTTTAGCTACGGTAATGGTCGGCGCCTTCGAAGACGAACAGGTGGGGAAAGTACTAAAACTCGAAGAACAAATCAAGCCATTATACATAATCCCGGTAGGCGAGTCAGTATAATTACCCGAGTACAAATTAGATTGCTCTTGTCCCTCGAATATAGTACAATTATGCCATTATCGACTAAGAAGGAGGTTTTACAATGCCACAAAACAGAGAAGCCGTCATAGTAGACTACGTGAGGTCCGCATTTTCAAGGTCGAGACCAAGAGAGCCAGAGAAGGATGTGTTCAATAGCCTGAGGATGGATGCCGTCTCCGGAACACTGATAAAGGAGCTCATTAAGAGAACCAAAGTTAAGCTACAGGACATCAATGACGTATTGGTTGGCACCGCCTTTCCGGTAGCTGAACAGTGGACATATGGAGGCAGAACATCAGTATTCCAGGCAGAACTGCCCTTCGAGGTTCCTGCAGAGCAAATCGACAGGCAGTGTGGGTCTTCAATGTCGACTATACACGCAGGTGCCATGGAGATAATGCTTGGCTACTCGGATGTTGTCATATCATGCGGAATTGAGCACATGACACATATCCCGATGGCTACACTACCTGACGACCCAAGAGCTATATTGAGACAACCAGACACTAGATTCGCAACAGATGAGCGCTTCAAGAAATACGACTTCTTGACAGCCATGAACATGGGGCTTACCGCAGAGAAGCTATTTGTGGAGTCCGGTCTAACCAGAGAGGAAATGGACAAATGGGCGCTTAGAAGCCACCAACTGGCAGCCAAAGCACTTGCAGAGGGATATTTCAAAGACGAAATCCTGCCCATTGAAGTAACAATGGCTGATGGCACAAAGCAGGTCATCGACAGAGATATGAGCATCAGAGCAGACACGACAATGGAAGGCCTTGCCGCATTGAAACCAGCATTCAAGCCGGATGGTCAGATAACCGCTGGCAATTCTTCACCATTGAATGCTGCCGCCACCGCCTTAATCATGATGTCTAAGGAAAAGGCAAAAGAGTACAAACTCAAGCCTTTAGCCACGATTGTCTCCATGGGATGGGCCGGCGTAGACCCGTCTGTTATGGGCAAAGGACCGGTCCCCGCCAGCAAAATGGCATTAAAGCACGCCGGAATGGATGTGAAAGACATCGATTTCTGGGAGATAAACGAGGCATTTTGTATCGTAGCCCTCTACGCCATACAACAGCTGGGCATTGACCCCAACAAAGTCAACGTAA
>CAZUEB010000234.1:0-2593 GCA_964619115.1 uncultured Dehalococcoidales bacterium | reverse complement strand
CCGGGTGGGTCAATCTACATGAAAACGGGTGGGTCAAAGCTCGTGGTTAATGACACAGAGCACTATGGTCTTAGGATGGTTGCTATCAACGAAATTACATCCGTGGCAGGGATTCTTCTTTCTAAGATATTCCTTGCAGATGCTGCAGTTTATACCGCACGGCGCAATAAGACTGGGATTAAAAATCGGTTTATTCACTCTCTCTTTCACATATGAATAACACGGCCGAAAATTGAGCTTTGCGCGCAATATATGTACGTATGCGGTTTTGTATCTAAATCAGCCTTGGCGATTATATACGAACTACATACCTGTGATTAATCACCCTGCAGTTTACAGGCATGTTGACATTCGTTCATTGTTAATATAGGCTGTTTTAAGGGGTAATTGAGGAAGGCTGGGAGATGTCCACTTCGTTCTAATATCTGTGTGTTATATTCTTAAGTGGTCAAATGAGTTGGTGATGAAGAGGAGAAATTAAGCGGTGATAAGAAGCATAATTACTTGTTCCACAATAGCAGCTATTGTTCTTATCTCATCTAATCTAACAGCCTGCCAACCGAGTGATACGGTAATTTACGCCCAAAGAATAAAGCTGCCCGAACAGGCGATAAAGGCCGTCGGGCAACTACCGTGTGATAATAATACACAAACCCTGTTGAATGAACTTGGCAACCTGCCAGCAGAACTTCAAATAAATGAAGCTGTCATAAAGCAGCTTCAAAATATTTCTGCCGATGGCAAAGTCAGCGATGACAAACTTCAGGAATTTCGAGATTTAGATCAGGACGGTTTATCAAATGCCGATGAATTAATTTACGACACGAATTTACTGAATCCTGATACAGATGCTGATGGGTTAACTGATGGACAAGAAGTATTAACATACAAAACAGACCCACTAAAACCCAATCCAATCATTGCTCATGCATTGAAAGTAAATCCTGACTTTTCAATCAAGCATCTCGACGTGCTGCAGAAAATCGAAGCCGATATTGACGTGGGCGACAATGGCCAAGAATTAGTAAACGTGATGATAAAGTATTATCCCAAAGTGGATGAAAACATTCCTTCGTTGTACGACGAGATAATGAAGCTACCTGATTTTTCCAGAATTGAAGAAAGGGACATATCTGCGTCTGATGAGATATTTAATTTGGCAAGCAACCCAAAATACAGGGAAGCCTTTGAATCCATGCTGAATGAAGGTATTCAAGACGAAAGGAAATACTGCACGCCCCTTGAGGCGTTACTATGGATTGCATATGATAAAGAATTCCATCAGAATAATCCACTGGATGATTATACATTGGGAAAACTGCTGGTAGCATCCTGGCAAAATACAAAAGAGTCAGATAACTATAAGTCGGAACGATGGAAAGATCTCGATATAGTAAGGGATAGGTTAAACTCGATACAGCTAGTAATTAGATATTCTATTGATAATTTCACGTACGATCTTGATTTGTATTATAGAAGGTATGACACTAGTATGAAAACAGCTATACCAGTGCCATGGCTCAATTCACTTGAGCTATTTGAGTCAAAAAGGGGAGCGTGCGGTGATCAGACAGGATTTGTGATAGATTGCCTCTACAGAAATGGTTATACGTATGATAGATTTGATATAAATAAGGATAATGCTATTGCTGGCCTCTGGGCTGCTGGGGGTAATACATTGGGACATATTATATTTCTATTTATTGAAAACGGTGAATACTATTCATATGACGTATCGGGCAAATGGCGTGGTGATTCTAACCGTGGCGTTAAGAATGGTCCATTTAAATCAATACACGATGCTGCAAATGATATAATGCCCGGCTGCGGTGATTCTTGGGCATTGATTACACCATCCGGATTAACAATATCTAGCGAATATTCGATTTCGAAATAGATTTTCGTATCTATATTGGTTTAAAAAGCCGACGTAATTAGAATTCAGAAGAAAAACTGGTCGGGGTGAGTGGATTTGAACCACCGACCTCATGGTCCCAAACCATGCGCGCTACCACTGCGCTACACCCCGCAGGACAAAAGTATAGATTGGGTAAAATATGGAGTCAAGAAATAGGTCGAACCGGCCGGACGGTTACCGGCAGTTCGGACAGAGGTCGAAGAACCCCTTCTCCAGGTTCCATTTCTTGCGGATGTATTCAAGCTGGGCCTCGGGCGCCCACTCGATACCGCACTTCGCGCACTTCTTCAGCTTGAACGCCACGTTCCAGTTATAAATATGGCGGACGCTGTTCTTCTCCTCCATCTTTACCGCGCCGGTGGGACAAACATAATAGCAGGAACCGCAGCCAATGCATGCCGTTGCTTTCTCCAGGTAGGGTGGCTTAGGTTCTTTGGAGACGCCCCGGTTGACCAGGCTAATGGCGCTCACGCCCACTACCTGCTCGCAGGCCCGTACGCACAGTCCGCAGACGATGCAGTCGTGTTTCTCCCAGTACTCCTCGCGAAACGATGGCTTCTGCAGACCGTACTCGGCGGCCAGCTCCTTAATGACCTTGTTCTCGCTGCACCTGGCCAGCAGCAGGTCCAGCAGCATCTTGCGGTTGCGGATTATACGAGGGGAATCCGTCTGTAC